>CAYQMY010000112.1:0-7446 GCA_964418735.1 uncultured Oscillospiraceae bacterium
AGGAAATGGTAAAGAAGACCGGCGCGGACGAGGACGACATGGAGGATATAGCCGCCATTCACGGCCAGATTGAGGGTGTCGTCGTCAGCATTACCATACGCGAGCAGGAGGATTTGACCTCAAAGGTATCGGTGCGTACGAATAAGCTTGTAGACGCGGGCGCGATCTGCGCGAAGCTTGGGGGAGGCGGTCACGCGATGGCTGCTGGAGTAAGCCTCGGCTACAGCGTTTGGGAGGCAAAGGAAAACATATTAAAGGCCGTGGACGAAGTGTGGCAATGAACGGAATAATAGTAATAGACAAGCCCTCGGGCTGGACCTCGCATGACGTCATAGGCAAGCTCCGCCGGCTTCTCGGTGAGCGGAGAATAGGACACAGCGGAACGCTCGACCCTATGGCAACAGGCGTTCTGCCTGTTTTTGTCGGCAGGGCGACAAGGGCGGTTGAGTTTCTGGAAAGCGCAGATAAGGAATATCTTGCGGGGCTGAGACTCGGCGTTTCCACCGATACGCAGGACATAACGGGAACGGTTTTGAGAGAGCAGCCGCAGAGCGTAACGAAGAGTGAACTTGAGGCCGTTCTTCCTCGCTTTCGCGGGCCGATTTCACAGCTTCCGCCTATGTACTCGGCGGTCAAAATCGGCGGCAAAAAGCTCTACGAGCTTGCGAGACGCGGCATCGAAGCTGAGAGAAAGCCCAGAGAAATAACGATACATGAGCTTAGTATAGAAGGTATTGAAGGCGGAGACTTTATCCTTAGAGCGGTCTGCTCGAAGGGAACCTACGTCCGAACCCTCTGCAGCGACATCGGAGATGCCTTGGGCTGCGGCGGTACGCTTTCAAGCCTCAGGCGCACAAGGGCCGGCGGCTATACCGAGCAGGACGCCGTTACCATTGAGTATGTTGAGAAGGCGGCCGAGGAGGGAAGAGCCGAACTGCTCTTAAAGCCCGTTGACAGCCTTTTTTACGCCTATCCGCGGTTTGATATAAATCCTGAGCAGGAGAAAAAGTGCCGAAACGGAGCCAATTTCGAGGTGCGCGGCATTTCGAAGGGCGTGTATAGAATTTATAATGCGTCCGGCAGCTTCATGGCGCTAGGGAGCGTATCGGCTACGGGCATCTTCACGACTACAAAGAGCTTTTATGAGGTGGAATAAGCTCAAGCTTCCAGGGGGAATCCGATTCCCCATAGGTAACCACTGATTAATCCGACATTACCATCTTGGCGGGTCTAGCACCCCCACTCATCGTTAAAAAAGCTTGAAATAAATCAATTATTCCTGCGCTTTTTTGCCTCGATTGGGGCTGCCATCCCCACAAATCTGGCAACGCCGGATTAATCAGCGGTTACCTAGATACGCGGCATACGCCGCGATACCCCCTGGTCGCGCACGATTTGCGCGGGCTGTAGAATTTTTTCGAGAAGTGAATTCCCAAAAAAATAGATTTATTTCCCTGCGGGGGAGTTTTTGCAGTTGCAAGTATAATAAATTCGAACTTTATCAATTTTACTTCTTGCTGTTCGCCCCTATGGGTGTGCAGCGAAAGGAATGGTCATATGGCAGATTCAAAACGGGTTGTGGCGCTGGGATTCTTTGACGGCATACATATAGGACATGCCGCGCTTATCAATAAGGCAAAGGAAATTGCCGCAAGACAGGGCGCAAAGCCTGCCGTTCTTACCTTCGACAGGCATCCGGACGAGCTGATAAAGGGCATAAACGTACCGCTCATAAATTCCCCCTTTGACAGACGGGATATAATAAAGCGACTCTTCGGCGTCAAGGACGTTATTTTTATTCATTTTGATGAAAAAATGATGAGGATGCCCTGGGAGGAATTTATTGACCGACTTGCGGAGGATTTTAACGTCGCCGGTCTCGTCGCGGGCTATGACTTCCGCTTCGGCTATAAGGGAGAGGGCAACGGAGAGCGCCTTATCGAGAAAAGTCGAAAGCTGGGAATAAAGTGCGAGATAGTTCCTAAGGTGGAGCTTGAGGGCGTTACGGTTAGCTCCACTCATGTCAGAAAGCTCATTGCCGAGGGAGAAATCGAGCAGGCCAACACCTTTCTCGGGCATCCGCATGTGCTTACCGATACCGTCTGCCACGGGCACAAGTTCGGAACCTCAATGGGCTTTCCGACTATAAATATGCGCTTTACAGAGGGCGTAATCATTCCGCCGTTCGGGGTATATGCTACAAAGGTTCATATCCAAGGCGAGAAAAGGATTCATATAGCGGTTACGAATATCGGCGTCCGCCCGACCATAGCTGACAGCAGCGAGGTTTCGACGGAGAGCTTTATACTTGATTATTCGGGCGACCTTTACGGCAGGCAGGTTCGTCTGGAATTCTACAAAATGCTCAGAGCCGAGAAGAAATTCGCCAGCGTAGACGAACTAAAGGCTCAGATAAGCCGCGACATAGCATCTACAAGAGAATACTTCAAAAAATAAGCAAAGGACCACCGTTAGGTGGTCCTGATTTTTATGTGAATAGAAGTTTTGCGGCTTTTTCCAAATCCTCCGGTTTCATTGAGGCGTAGCCAAGCAAAAAAGCTTCTGCTTTCGAGCCTTCAAAGTAGTAGTCACGAAGTCGGTTTACGCGGATGTTTTCCCTTTCGGCATTCTCGGCGATTTTTGCCGCTAGCTCCGGTGTAGTCTCAACAATCAGATGCAGCCCAGCGTTCTCCCCGGATATTCTGAGGCTTCCCGCGCAGGGGAGCGAGCGGAGAGCGGTAGAAAGTGCGTCGCGCCTTTTTCTGTATATGTTTTTGACTCTGTTCAAGTGCCGGCTCAGATGTCCGCCGTCGATAAAGCGGCAGAGAGTGTGCTGGTCGAAGCGCGAAACGGTGGAGGAATAGCGGCCGAACTTTTCAAAAAAGCGCTCCAGCAGCTCTTGTGGAAGAACCATGTAAGCGATTCTTATAGATGGCGCTAGTATGCGCGAAAAGGTGCTCATGTAAATAACTCGCCCGAGACTATCTATGCCCTGAATCGAGGGTATGGGCTTTCCGATAAAGTTAAACTCGCTGTTATAGTCGTCCTCAATGATGTATCGTCCGGCGCACTCGCCCGCCCAGCGCAGAATTTCGGCCCTCCGACCTATCGGCATGACAATACCTGTCGGGAACTGGTGCGAGGGCGTTATATAGGCCGCTCCAGCGCCGCTTTCGCGCAGGGCATCGGGACTTAAGCCCTCGCGGTCCAGCGGTATGTACTTAATATCGCGTCCGCTGTTTTTAATAACCGAAACCGACTTCGGATAGCCTGGGTTTTCGACCGCGAAAGAAATTTCGTTGTCGAGCAAGCCGCAGATTATAGTCAGCAGATATTCTATTCCGGCTCCGATGACAATCTGGTCGGGGCTGCAGTTTACGCCGCGAAACTCATGCAGGTATTTGGCAAGGCTTTCGCGGATCGCTCCGTCGCCGCGCCCGTCGCCGGTGAGAAGCAGCTCAGGACTCTGATACACCACCTCGCGGTTAAGCTTGGCCCAGGTTTTAAAAGGAAAGGATTCGATATCAACGACATTAGTGCTGAAATCGAAGCGGAAACGCAAATCGTTTTTCTTTGAAACTGTCTCGTAACGGACATTGGGGGGCAGGATAAGCTCTGAAATATTGCAGACGTAATAGCCGCTTCTGGGCTTTGAGTAGACATAGCCCTCCTGTACAAGCATGGAGTAGGCCGTCTCAACCGTGTTCTGGCTTATGTGAAGATGAGAAGCTATAGCCTTCTTGGATGGGAGCTTCTCGCCCTTTTTCAGACGTCCGTTTTTTATTTCATCCGAGATATAGAGGTAGAGCTGCTCATACAAAGGGCTGCCCGAGGTTTTAGCCAACTCAAAAGTGAAATTGTTCATCACCTAACCCCTTTGAATTAATAAAAAAATACTATTGCTATGGTATCACTTGCAAAGCTATTTAACAAGTATTTTTATTGACAAATAAGCTCACTTAAAAGCTTCTTATTCATCACTAATTCACAGTAAAATACAATAAATGGCAATCGCCTCTCTAAATAACTATTTTAGGACGGCGCAAAATGACCGTTTTCTTCGTCCTCCGGAAATATAATTTAATTATTATATGCAGTGTGCAGAAAAAGTATTCGCACGCACGGAGGGGAAGTTGAATTATGCTTGAGCAAATGAAAAGGGGAGTGGGCAAGCTCCGCTGCGACCTGGCCGGAAACGGCACGGTTACTCTTCGGCGCCCGATTTTTATTAAGGGAACGGAATGTCTGGTAAGGTTTCTTTTAGGCATGCTGCTTGCCGGGGCAAAGGTTTTCGGCGGCTATGCCCCTTTCGGCGCGGCTGTAACGGCCTCCTCCGGCGGAGGTGTTGAAGGCGTGTTCTCCCTGCTTGGGGTAATTTCCGGATACTTTGCTCTGGGCCCAATCGACATGGCTATAAAATACGTGGCAATCTCCGTCCTGATATACGCAATTGCGTTTGCGTTTCGCGGGACAAGGGTATTTGAGATGGAATGGGTGATGCCGCTTTCTGCGGCTTTTCTCGCAGCCTGCGTGGGCATGGTATACGCAGCGAGGGAGGGATGGACCTTTCTTCCCACGGCAATGTATTTTACCGAAACGGTTTTAATCGGAGGGTCAGCGTATTTTTATAAAATCGCACTTGCGCCTTGGGGCAGAGCCAAAATTAGAGCTGACGGCGCCGAGCTCTGCCATACGATAAGCATACTTATTCTCGTGGCGAGCGGGCTTATAACGCTGCAGAGAATCGAGATAGCACATACCATTTCCATAGGCAGAGCAATAGCCGCGTTCATTATCCTGACCGCGGCCTACAGGGGCGGCATGTCGGCCGGAGCCGAAACGGGCGTCGCTTTCGGGCTTTCCATGGATATCGCGTCCGGCGGGGCTCCGTTTTTCAGCATGCTTTACGCCTTCTCCGGTCTGATTTCGGGCATATTCCACAAGCAGGGGAAGCTTCTGTTCGTGCTGGGCTTTATCGCAGCTGACGCTGTGGCCGTGCTATGGACCTGGGACTATGTATCAAATCTGGGCGCACTTTACGAAACCTTTATCGCAACGGTTATCTTTATGCTGATACCCTCAAAAAAGCTTGCCGCCTGGGGCGCGATATTTTCCTCAGGAAGCGGAGGCGAAAGTCTTGAGGGAGCTCGCACATACATGGCCGCAAGGCTGGATAGGGCAGCCACCGCGTTTCGTGAGCTCTATGAGACCATGAGAAGCACCTTCGAAAACGGAGAAAACGACAACGATATCGGAACCGTTTTTGACAATGCCGCAGACAAGGTTTGCAGGAAGTGCAAAAGGTCAAATGAGTGCTGGAACAGGGATTACATGACCACCGCAAACGCGATAAACGACGCTGTTCCTAGGATGCTGCAGCGCAGCAAGCTCGAAAAGGAGGACTTCCCAGTTTACTTTCTTAACAGCTGCCTGCGCCCCGAGCAGTTTACTATGGCCGTCAACGACGAGCTGAAAACGACGCTCTACAAAAGGCAGTACCGCTCAAGGCTTAGAGAGAATCAGTCGATACTATACGGCCAATACAACGAGCTGGCTACGGTCCTAAAGGGCGTCTCGGACGAGCTGAGCTCGGAGATAAACAGCAGCCCCGTAATAGAAAAGCGGCTAAAAAAGCATCTTGACAGCCTTGACATAGAAGCACAGATTTCGGTTTTCAGAGACAGGCGCGGCAGACTGCACATCGAGATGAAGAGCACACGCATGACGGTTTTGGTAAGCGACAAGGAGTGGCTTGAAAAGCTTTCCGCCGTCGCGGGCGCTCGCCTTTGCGAGGACCGCAGCGAAAACAACTCGAACGGACGCATTGTGCTTATGGAGGCCGAGCCACTCGCAGCTTCGGTAGGAGTTTCCTCGGTGCGAAGGAGGGGCGAGAGCGTCAGCGGAGATAGCGGAAATTACTTTAAGACCGAGGAGGGCGTGCTTTGCGTTGTCTTGTCAGACGGCTGCGGAACCGGGGCCAAGGCCTCCCGCGAAAGCAATAATGCTATTAAAGTCCTCGAACGCTTCCTTCGCGCAGGCATAGAGCCTGAAACGGCGCTGAAGATACTCAACTCCGTAATGCTGGTAAGAAACAACGACGGAACGCTTTTTACAACGATAGACCTACTGTGCCTCGACCTGTTCAGCGGCGAAGCAAAAATATTCAAATACGGTGCCGCGCCCTCCTACATAAAGTGCGGAGCAGAGGTAAATAGGGTTGACTGCGAAACGCTGGCGGCGGGACTCTCTCTGGACGGCGTAAAAAATCCCGATTGCTCGCGCTTCCTGCTTAAGGAGGGAAGCTTCATAATTATCGCGAGCGACGGTGTCGCGACGTCCATTGACGATGGCTGGCTGAAAAAAGCGGCCTCTGAGTATTCCGGCAATTCCACGAGAGAGCTTTCAATGAAGCTGCTTGACGAGGCAATAAAAAAATACGGCAAGGAAGACGACATGACTGTACTCAGCGTTTTACTGCAAAAACGTGGATAAATTGGAATAATCACGCCTTTAAAGGGTTAAACTGGAAATATCCTGTTAAAAAGAGGTGTGAGGCATGATCAGAGGGATTACCAAGCGTGTTATTGTTGTAAAGTCGCCCGATCCGAACAAGTTTGAAGAGGCGATATTTATTGTTCGTGAAGAGTTTTTTCCGCAAAGCGCAGCAAGCGCCGCCGATCTTCTGCGCGAAGCGCAGATGATAGCAAACGGCTACGCTGGAACAGACAGCGGAAAATCGTTACTTCGGCTGCCGGCGCTCCTTTATATCATGTCGGGCGCGGCCTTTACCGGAATTGTCTGGCTTTTTACCTCAATTTTCTGATTTTAATCCCTTGTTTTTCCTCCCAAATTCCATTATTATTGGGTAAAAGGGAGGTATAAGCATGGAACTAAACTATATTTCGACCAGTAAGGCGCCGGCAGCGATAGGGCCTTATTCACAGGCGGTGATGGCCGGAAACACGCTATATATATCGGGTCAGCTTCCGATCGACATGACTGACGGGACAATGCCAGAGGATATCAAGGCGCAGGTCAGATGCTGCATGGATAACATAGGCGCAATTTTAAATAAGGCCGGAGGCAGCTACGGAAATGCCGTCAAAATGACGATTTTTCTCAAGGACATGGACACCTTTGCCGCGGTAAACGAGGCTTACGGCTCATATTTTGAGCTGTGTCCCCCCGCGAGAAGCACTGTTGAAGTATCCAGACTGCCAAAAGGAGCAATGGTAGAGATAGACTGCATTGCTGTGTTATAAACTTCTGTTATATGAAAAGAGGCCGCTCATAACTGAGCGGCCTCTCACACTGTTAATATTTCCCCTCGCAGGGAAATTTAAATCTATTTTTCCGGAAATTTACTTCTCGGAAAAATACCTCAGCCCGCGCAATAGTGCTCGACTGGGGGGATCGAGCCGTAAGGCTCGTATCTAGGGGAATCGG
>CAYQMY010000113.1:0-7369 GCA_964418735.1 uncultured Oscillospiraceae bacterium
GCAGCCGGAACAACCGCAGGAGCAGGAGGACTTGTTGTTCCTTTTGTCATTCAGCATTTTTATAATAACTGCCGATATAATGACTAAAACAACTGCTCCTACAATAATATTCGCAAGATTTTGAATGATTAAATCAAGCATTTGCCATCACCTTACCGTTTTTTACAAGAACGCCAGATTCGTTGTAGCTGTTCTTTCTAAGTATTAGATAAATAAAGATCGCGAGGAAGAGCACTGCAAAGAAGGTTCCGATTCCGAAGGCACCGCCAGTAAAGAGAAGTCCAAACTGGTAAACCATCAGCGACACCATATAGGCGAAGACACAGAGATAAGTAATTGCTCCCGCGGTCCATTTGGCGCTGTTCATTTCCCTTTTAATCGCACCCATCGCGGCGAAGCAGGGGGCGCAGAGGAGGTTGAAGAGCATGAAGCTGTATGCGCTTAGAGCAGTAAAGTCGGCGGCGAGGTTTACCCAGTATTCAGCGCCGTCCTCCGCGACCTCGGCAAAGCCGTAAAGCACGCCAAAAGTGCCTACAACGTTCTCCTTGGCAATAAGTCCGGTTATGGTTGCGACTGCTGCCTCCCAGCTTCCAAAGCCCAGAGGCGCGAAAGCAGGGGCGATAAAGCTGCCGATTGTTGCAAGAAGGCTTGTGTTGTTGTCTTCAACCATCTGGAAAGCACCTTCAACAAAGCCGAAGCCCTGCAAAAACCATAGCACTACCGAGGAGAGGAGAATTACGGTGCCGGCGCGTTTGATAAAGCTCCAGCCGCGCTCCCAGGTGCTGCGAAGTACGTTTGAAGCAGCCGGAACATGATAAGCCGGAAGCTCCATTACAAAGGGAGCGGGGTTGCCGGCAAAGGATTTTATCTTTTTAAGTATAATGCCGGATATAATTACCGCCGCGACGCCGATAAAATACGCTGAGGTTGCGACCCAGCCGGAGCCGCCGAACAAGGCACCCGCGAAAAGCCCGATTATCGGCATTTTCGCTCCGCAGGGAATAAAGGATGTAGTCATTATTGTCATTCGGCGGTCACGCTCGTTTTCAATCGTGCGCGAGGCCATGATGCCGGGCACAGAGCAGCCTGAGCCGATGAGCATGGGTATGAAGCTCTTGCCAGAAAGCCCGAATTTGCGGAAAACCCTGTCCATTATGAAGGCCACGCGAGCCATATAGCCGATGTCCTCAAGAATGGAAAGCATAAAGAACAGAATCAGCATTTGCGGGACAAAGCCGATTACCGCTCCGACGCCGCCGACGATGCCTTCGACCACGAGTCCTGTCAGCCAATCGGAAACGCCTATGGAGCCCATCCATTCGCCCAGACCTCCGAGTATCCACTCGCCAAACAATACGTCGTTCGTAAAGCCCGTCACCATGTCACCGACGGTGCTTATCGATATGTAGTAAACAAGGAACATGACAAGCGCGAAGATGGGGAGCGCGAGAACGCGGTTTGTAACGATGCGGTCGATTTTATCCGAGCTGCTGCCGCCTTTTCGTGCTTTTTTCTTTACCGCGGTTGATATGACCTTGGAGATATAGGCGTAGCGCTGATTTGTGATTATGCTCTCCGCGTCGTCGTCCATTTCCTTTTCGCAGGCTGTGATATGCTCCTCCAGATGGCTCAAAAGTGCCTTGTCAAGCTTAAGCTCCTCAATGACCTTTTCATCGCGTTCAAAAAGCTTGATTGCATACCACCTTAGATAACGCTCGGGTACCTTACCCTCGATAGATTCCTCAATATGGGCGATGGCGTGCTCAACGCTTCCGTTAAACACCGACGGCATGCTCTTATCGGCCGCGCCGCTCTGAGCGAGCTCCGCCGCTCTTTTTGCCGCTTCATGCGAGCCTGTGCCCTTTAGAGCGGAGGTTTCCACGACCTCGCAGCCAAGTGCTTCGCCGAGCTTGCCAAGATTAATAACGTCACCGTTCTTCTTGACCAAGTCCATCATGTTTACGGCAATAACAGTAGGTATGCCGAGTTCAATAAGCTGAGTAGTTAAGTACAGGTTTCGCTCTATATTTGTGCCGTCAACGATATTGATGATTGCGTCGGGCTTTTCATTTACAAGGTATCCTCGGGCCACAACCTCTTCCAGCGTATAGGGCGACAGAGAATAGATGCCGGGAAGATCCTGAATTATTACGTCCTTGTGACCCTTGAGCCTGCCTTCCTTTTTTTCGACAGTGACTCCCGGCCAGTTGCCTACATATTGTGAAGAGCCGGTGAGGTCGTTGAACATTGTTGTCTTACCGCTGTTTGGGTTGCCCGCAAGGGCAATTTTTATATTCATTTTTGCACTCCTCCTGATAAGCGCGGGTTAGAACCGTCTAACCTGCGCTTAAAAAATTACATCACTTCTATCATTTCTGCGTTGTTTTTACGGATACTCAGCTCGTAGCCCCGCACCGTGATTTCTATGGGGTCGCCCAGAGGTGCAACCTTTTGAATGTACACTTCGGTTCCCTTGGTAACGCCCATATCCATAATTCGGCGCTTAATTGCACCCTCGCCGTGAAGCTTTACTACTGTAGCGGTCGCACCGACCATGACATCCCTCAATGTTTTCATGCTTAAACTCACTCCTTATATCATAATGCGGTTTGCCATGGTTTTGTCTAGCGCTATCCTGCTGTTCTTGACGGAAAGAATCATATTTCCGCCCATCTCCGACACAACAGTCACGCCTTCCCCCACGACAAAACCCAGCTCCGCCAGATGACGGCGGACATCGTCCCTGCCGCTAATCTTTTTAATAAAACTCGTTTCACCGATTTTAGCCATTGTAAGAGGCATCATGTTTTCCTCCTGTCATTGCAAAGTTAGAATGATCTAACTTGATGTGTAAAGAATGGTTAGCGTTAGCTAACTTGGGTATAGTTTAATGGCTCTAACTCAATTTGTCAAGACTTTTCTTAAAAAAATTACCATGCCATTGCATTTTTGATTAGATTCTGCTAACATGGGTTTAGCTTAATAAGCTCCCGGCGAAACAAAGCGAAAGGAATGAAAAAGTATGGATATCCGGAAATCCGCCGAGGATTACCTTGAAATGATGCTGATGCTAAAGGAAAAGCATGGTTATATTCGTTCCGTTGACATAGCGGACGAGCTCGGTGTAAAAAAACCAAGCGTATCCTACGCAACGAAAAGGCTTAGGGAAAACGGTTATATCACTATGGATTCGGAAAGCCATATCACGCTTACTGAGTCGGGGCTGGAAATAGCATCACGCATGTACGAACGGCACAAGGCTCTCACTGAGCTGCTTGTCACGCTTGGCGTAGACAGGGAGGTCGCCCGTGAGGATGCCTGCAAAATAGAGCACGACCTGAGCGAGCAGAGCTTCAACGCGATTTGCAGACTTATAACCGATATGCCTCAAAATCAGTAGGATGATACAAGGTGTTTTGCGTACGCAAAACACCTTTGTTTTTTGTGACCACGCTGAAGCTATCCTCGGCATCCCTTTTGTTTTGTTAGATAAAAAAGCAGCGCATTATTTATTTAAAGCTAGACTAAGTAGTCATAAAATGAATATCAAAAGGATAGTTTATATCGTGGCGGGCATGTATCAAAATCAGCTTAAGTCTTTTGTGCGGAGAAAGTGAAAGACTTTCGGGGAAATAGGCAGCTAAAAAATTAACAAATCAGCAATGCAATATAGTTTGAGATGCATTATTATGTTCCTATCTACTTATTGAAAAGAGGATGCACAGATGGCAGCAGGCATATACATTATTTCAGGCTTTCTTGGAGCGGGCAAAACGACGCTGATACGTAAGCTCTTAAAAGAGTCTTTAAGTAAAGAGAAGGTTGTGCTTATTGAAAACGACTTTGGTGAAATAAGCGTAGACGCAGCGCTTTTGAAGGCGGGCGGAGTCGAGGTCAGGGAAATGAATTCGGGCTGCATTTGCTGCAGCCTTTCGGGCGATTTTGCCAAAGCGCTGAAGGAGGTCGCGGAGCGCTTTAATCCTGACGTAATAATAATTGAACCCTCGGGAGTCGGAAAGCTCTCAGAGGTTTTAACCGCATGCAAAAATCCGTCTATTGCGTCTTTGGTTGAGGTGCGGGCAAGCATCACGGTAGCGGATGCGAAGAGGTGCCATATGTACTATGAAAATTTCGGGGAGTTTTTTGAGAACCAGATAGAAAACGCTGATGTTGTTATTCTGAGCCAGGTTGAAAACGCCCCCGCCAAGCTCACCGCGGCCTGCGGGCTTGTCAATAAGCTTAATCCGAGGGCGACGCTTTTTGGAAGTTCCTGGGACAGTATTAATGCCGACGAGATATTGCTTCGCAGACAAGCCCATCAAAGCAATAAAGGCTGCCATTGTAACGACCATGAATGCAAAAACGACCATGACCACCATGACTGCAATTGCAATCACCACCACGACCACAATAAATGCAGCCATGAGCACCATACTGCAGATGCGTTCGATACTGTTACGATAAGGCTGAAAAGAAGCTATTCGGCAAAGGAACTCAAAGCCTGCATGAACAAGGCAAAAGAAAGCACTTCGGGAAGCATACTCAGAGCAAAGGGGGTTGTTAAGGGCCTTGAAGGGCATCTTAATATGCAGTATATTCCCGGCAATTTGATAATTTCTCCCTGCGCGGCAGAGGGGAACTCGATTTGCTTTATCGGTAGAAAATTAAACGCTGAAGCAATTTCTGCGTCTTTTGATAGGAGGTGATGCCTTTGGATATACCCGTATTTGTTGTTACCGGTTTTCTTGATTCCGGAAAGACCTCACTTTTGAATAAACTAGTTAGCATGAAAGCTTCAAGGGGCTTAATGAAACTGGTGATTCAGTTTGAAGCCGGGGAGGAGGAATTCGCAGCGTCTCATTACTGCACTCTAATAAAATTCTCAAAGAAGGACCTTGACACAAAACCTAAAGAAATCGCAAAAGAAATAGAAGGACTTTTAAGCAAAATCGCCGTGGATACAGTTTGGATAGAGTGGAACGGTGTCACTCCGTTATCGGCTCTTTATGAACTGCTTGAAACTTTGATATATAAAGGCGTTTGCCATATTGAAAAGCTTATACATACTGCCGACGCCGCCTCTATTGAAGAACTGCTTGGAAGAACCGGCGAGGCCCTGCCTGAGCAGATTTCAAACAGTGACTTTGCGGTTTTGCGCGCTGCCGATAAAGATGACGATTTCTATAAAGTGAGAATGCTGCTTCGCCGTTTAAATCCGGGAATGAGGGTATTTAAAATTCAGGAAATCAGGAAGATACACACCGCGGTTTATAGAGGCAAAATGAGCCCCATAAGTGTGTTGACGCTACTGGTGTTTTTCCCTTCAATGCTCTGTCTAATAGCATATTATCTTTTTGACCTTTCGGAGACACCCATCAATACGCTGATAAATGTGTTCCTTGGCATAATTCTTCAAGCCATACCTTTTTTAATTATCGGAGTTCTAATTTCATCAGCTATTCAGGTTTTCATTACCAATGAGGCAATCGAAAAGAGAATCCCTAAAAAGCTGGGCCTGGGAATGCTTCTTGCCATCCTTTTAGGCTTTTGTCTCCCGGTATGTGACTGTGCTTCCGTGCCGATTTTTAGAAGCCTTATTAAAAAAGGCGTTCCGGTTCCCGTGGCCGCAACCTTTCTTTGCGCCGCGCCCGTAATAAACCCTGTGGTTATGCTGTCCACATATTATGCCTTTAACGGAAATCTGCGCATCGTGGCCGTCAGGGTGGGCATCGGCATAGTGTCGTCGGTTGTAATAGGGCTGATTTTCTCGCTTCGTCAATCTGAAAAGAAGGTGGCGGTATTGGGCTATGACAGGGTCATGTGCGCCTGCGGCTGCTATCTGGGCCCCGCGCCTGCTGCGGGTATAAAGTCCAAGCTTTCACTCTTTATAAGGCACTCTCGTGCCGAGTTTTTCGATGTTGGAAAATATCTTATGATAGGCGCATTTTTTTCTGCTGTTTTTCAAATTTCGGGCATAGGTTCGCCTGGCACTAACAGCGGCAGCTTTGCACTTTCGCTGCTTATAATGATGCTCATAGCATTTCTGCTTTCGCTATGCTCATCTTCGGACGCCGTTATTGCCCGCAGCCTCAGTCCGTTCTTTTCCCCGGGAGCCTACATGGGCTTTCTTGTGTTTGGGCCGATGATGGATATAAAAAATCTGGCTATGCTTTCAGGCACTTTCTCGAAGGGCTTCACCTTAAAGCTTTTGCTTGCTACCTTTGCTGTATGCTACATAATAGTTTTCCTGCTGGCAAGGCCGCTGTTAGGAGTTTAGATAATGGGTAAGAATATCAATAAGCAGTCTCTTCTGGAGGTTTGCTGTCTGGGGACATTTTCTCTTGCTATGTTTTATTTGCTGGTAAGCGGAAAGTACATTTCATATGTTAAGCCCCAAATGGCGCCTTATCTTATTTTCTGCTCAGCAATAATGCTTATATGGGCTGTATCAAAGC
The DNA here is from genome assembly GCA_964418735.1 of uncultured Oscillospiraceae bacterium. GTDB lineage: Bacteria > Bacillota > Clostridia > Oscillospirales > Oscillospiraceae > DUPK01. The sequence continues at coordinate 6,456 of CAYQMY010000113.1, forward strand.
TTTCTGAGATATATAGACCGCAGCATAAGGTGCGCGCAATACATTGCCTTGTGCTTATAGTTCCCATACTTTTCATTGTTCTCCCGCACAGCGCTGTCAGCAGCTCAGGTTTCTCTTCGCTTAAACTTGAGGGAGGAATCGGAGGTGCGGGAGGCTCTTTAACGCAAAACAGCAAGCCCGTTACGAGCGGCAGCGTTACATCTGAGGCGGTACCAACACCTACGGCTTCACAGGGAGCGCAGGCAAGCAATGATTTAATAAAAAAATACAATCTCGAACTTGCTCCGGACGGTTCTATAGATGTGCCGCACGAAAAATACTATCAGTGGCTTATAGAGATATATAATAACATGAATAAATACGAAGGAGTCAAAATTAGCATAAGGGGATTTATTTTCAGAGAAGCAACGACTATGGGGTCAAACGAATTTGTTCCAGCCAGAATGCTTATGAGTTGCTGCGCGGCGGATTTAGTGCCCTGCGGGATTATATGCAAATACGACAAGGCTGCTGAGCTTAAGGACGGCTCATGGGTAACAGTGACCGGAATTATACATATTGGTGATTATCAGGGAAATAAGGAGCCCCAGATAAGCGTTGTAAGCGTTTCTCCCGCAGATAAGCCAAAAGAGGAATATGTGTATCCCGTTTATTAAACAAAGCAAATTCCCTGCTGGCAAAAGTTGTTCTATTTTTCTGTGAATATTCTTCTAGGAAGGCTCGTTTCGGGGGTGTTGGCTTCGGCACTATCGCTTCCTAAAAACACCGTATAAAATAGAGCGGTTTTGCGAAAACGCAAAACCGCTCTATGCTTTTCAGAAGCCACTCCTGAAAAATAACTAAAAGTATTATTAATAATATGATATAATATCCGCAAAGCGGATATTATACGCGCATGTGCGCATTCCGTGCGC
>CAYQMY010000114.1:0-7343 GCA_964418735.1 uncultured Oscillospiraceae bacterium
GAAGAGGAAAAGCCAGTCCTCGTCCTTTCCGTCTACGTCAACCTTGACCTTGACAGTGCAGGCATTGATTTCCTCGGACTCGTCAAGGCTTTCAAGGAAGCCTGTCTTGCGAAGATACTTCGCGCCGATGGTCGCAATGTCCATGAGCGTCATGGGCTTTGTGCGTCCAAGCTCGGAGCGGATTTTAATGTAGCGGTCAAAGCCTGCCTTTACGTTATCATCCTCGATATCAGCGTTGTCAATAATAGTTGAAAAGGTCGTATGACGGCAGTGATCCGACCAGTAGGTGTCAATCATCCTGATTTCAGTAAGCGTCGGACAGCGGTTCTCGGTTTTGAAGTAATCCTGGCAGAACGTGATATCACCCAAATCCATCGCAAGCCCGTATTCAGCTATAAAGGCCTTAAGCCCCTCGCTGTCTAGCTCAAGGAAGCCGTCTAGAACCGGAACATCATCAGGGATATCGTAGGGGATGTCCAGGGTTTCGGGCATTTCAAGGCTTGCCTCGCGGCTTTCAACAGGATTTATAACATACTTTTTGACCGCGGCAAGCTCGGATTCCGTGGGTGTGCCGCCGAGGATATAAATCCTCGCGTTTCGTACAACCGGCTTTTTGCCGCCGGAAACGAACTGTATGCACTGCGCGCAGGAGTCCGCTCGCTGGTCAAACTGCCCCGGAAGGTATTCCGTGGCAAAAACGACGTCACCTGTGGGCAGCTCGTAATATGCGTTATCGGTCTGCGGCTCGGAAAACACCGTGCTAATGCAGGCCTCAAACACAGACTTATCAATATTTTCAACATCGTAGCGGTTGAGTAACCGCAGCGAGGTTACGGATTTGACCTGCAAAAGCTCCCTAATGTCTGCGAGAAGCCCCTTGGCCTCCGCCTCAAAGCCCTTTTTTCTTTCTGTATATATTCTGTAAACCATAGCGGCACCGCCCCTGTAAGATTTTTGTGTTGTCTTATATATTGTTTAGGAGGCGACCTCGCGGACGCCTCTTAATGCTTTTATTTGTGCTGAAGTGCTCTTTTGCCGATATCGCGCCTATAATGCGCGCCCTCAAAGCTGACTCCCGATACTGCCTTGTAAGCTTTCTCGATAGCTTCCGACAAAGTGGGGGCGGTTGCGGTAACCCCGAGCACTCGTCCGCCGTTTGTAAGTATCTTTCCGTTTTCAAGCTTTGTTCCCGCGTGGTAGATAACCGCATCCTGAGTATCGGCAAAGCTTATTTCCTTGCCCTTTTCATAGGCCTGAGGATAGCCGCCGGACGCCATGATGACGCAGCAGGCGCTGCCGCTTGAAAATTCAACGGGCATATCAGCGAGAGTGCCGTCGTGTACCGCGCGCATAACGGAAAGCAGGTCTGTCTTTAAAAGAGGGAGCACAACCTGAGTTTCGGGGTCACCGAAACGGCAGTTGTATTCTATAACCTTCGGGCCCTTTTCGGTGAGCATAAGCCCGAAGTAGAGGCAGCCCTTGAAGCTGCGGCCCTCAGAGTTCATGGCCTTTATCGTCGGAAGGAAGATTTCCTCCATGCAGCGCTTTTGAAGTTCTTCAGAGTAATAAGGGTTCGGTGCAATCGTTCCCATACCGCCGGTGTTGAGACCCTTGTCGTTGTCTAGCGCGCGCTTGTGGTCCATTGAGGACACCATCGGCACAACGGTCTTTCCGTCTGTGAAGGATAGCACTGAAACCTCGGGGCCGGTTAAGAACTCTTCAATTACTATGCGGCTGCCGCTCTCGCCGAAAATCTTGTCGGACATAATTGAGCGGATAGCGTCCAGCGCCTCCTGCTTGGTTTCGGCGATTATGACGCCCTTTCCGAGCGCAAGACCGTCGGCCTTTACGACAATCGGGAGGGTGTTTGAGCCTTCGACGAACTTAAGCGCCTCATCGGCGTTTTCAAAGACATCATATCCGGCTGTAGGGATGCCGTACTTTTTCATCAAATCCTTTGAAAAAACCTTGCTGCCCTCGATGATAGCCGCGGCCTTGTTCGGGCCGAAGCAGGGTATGCCCACGCCCTCAAGCAGGTCCACGCAGCCGAGGACAAGCGGGTCGTCGGGAGCGACGACGGCGAAGTCTATCTTATTTTCCACCGCGAACTCGCGGATTTTTTCGATTTCGCTCGCACCAATCGGCACGCATACGGCGTCAGCTGCTATGCCGCCGTTTCCGGGCAGAGCGTATATTTCCTCTACCTCTTTATTTTCACGAAGCTTTTTAATAATGGCGTGCTCGCGCCCGCCACCGCCGACAACAAGAAGTTTCATAAAGGTCAGCCTCCCAGAAGATTAATGATGGAATAAACGAAGTCCGGTAAACGCCATGGCAATGCCGTAGCGGTTGCAGGCCTCGATGACATTGTCGTCGCGGACAGAGCCGCCGGCCTGGGCGACATAGCGGACGCCGCTCTTGTTCGCCCTTTCGATGTTGTCACCGAAGGGGAAGAAAGCGTCGCTGCCGAGCGCAACGTCGCTAACGGTCTTAAGATATGCCTTTTTCTCGTCCTCGGTAAAAACCTCCGGACGGGTCGAAAATACATTCTGCCAAGCTCCGTCAGCCAGTACGTCCTCGGGAGTTCTTGAGATGTATACGTCAATAGCGTTGTCCCTGTCGGCTCTGCCTATGCCCTCTTTAAAGGGTAGGGAGAGCACCTTCGGGTGCTGGCGAAGGCTCCAGTTGTCGGCCTTGTCGCCCGCAAGACGGGTGCAGTGGACTCTGGACTGCTGTCCCGCCCCAATGCCGATTGCCTGTCCGCCCTTTGCGTAGCAGACCGAATTAGACTGGGTGTACTTAAGTGTTATGAGAGAAAGGATAAGGTCGCGCTTTGCGCTCTCAGGGATGTCCTTATTCTCGGTTACGATATTCGTAAGCAGGGATTCGTCTATTTTAATATCGTTTCTGCCCTGCTCGAAGGTGATGCCGAAAACCTGCTTGTGCTCAAGCTTTTCGGGCACATAGCTAGGGTCGATCTTAATCAGGTTGTAAGCGCCCTTTTTCTTTTTGCTGAGGATTTCAAGGGCCTCGGGCTCAAAGCCCGGAGCAATCACGCCGTCGGAGACCTCCATGGCGATAAGCTTCGCTGTTTGCTCGTCGCAAACGTCGCTCAGGGCAATCCAGTCGCCGTAGGAGGACATTCTGTCAGCGCCTCTGGCCCTAGCGTAAGCGCAGGCAAGGGGAGTAAGCTCCTTGTCCTCAACGAAGTAGATTTTTTTAAGAACATCAGAAAGCGGAAGGCCGACCGCAGCACCTGCGGGACTGACATGCTTAAACGAAGCTGCGGCAGGAAGGCTTAGGGCCTCCTTGAGCTCCGATACAAGCTGCCAGGAATTAAAGGCGTCCATAAAATTGATGTAACCGGGTCTTCCGTTCATTACTTCAACGGGAAGCTCTGCGCCGTTTGCCATAAAGATTCTCGCCGGCTTCTGATTGGGGTTGCAGCCGTATTTAAGAGCAAATTCGTTCATAAACCTTCGTCCTTTCGCTTAAAAAGTTAAGGTGTTGCCTTGAGTTATTCGGGCTTGCCGTTGTTCTTATTTACAATTCTGGTGTCAGCGATGCCTGAAAACAGGTCGATAAAGCGCACAAAGAGAGAAACCTTATTGTCGTTATTCAGACTTGACCATATTTTCATCGTGTAAGCTTCAATTTCGTTTTCGGTCTCGACGCAGACCGGCTCCCCGCAGAAGGAGGGGATGGGATTCCCGTCGCAGGAATAGGTGTGAATTATATTGGCCTCTCCGCTGATGGGCGAAGGGTATTCGTAGAAGAAGCGAAGACACTGGGACTCACGGGCAGCGTCGCTTTTCAGGATGCTGAGCTTGTAGCCGAAATCCCTGCCCGAAAGCGTAAGCATACCGCTGATACGCGGTGTAAAGTTCGGCGCGTCCGGCTCGAAGCAGCGGGTGCGAAGCGCATCCTCAAAGGTCTTGCCCTTGATGAGGTATTCGTATATAGTGTCGGTCTGATCGCCGTTTGTTACTATCGTGCTGTCCTCGAAAATTCGGACAGGAGAATAGATTATAAGGGAGGGGTCGGAGAGCTTAGCAGGATCGTGGGCCTCGGTTTTTATGCCCCCGTCTGACCTTTTAAATACACGGTTGCGGCTGTTTTCACTGCGCCCCATGATGAAATATGCCATTACGGCGAATCTCCCGTTCGGGCTCTTTCCAATCAGAATTCCGCGTCCGGGATATGTGTTTTTACTAAGATAATTTGCGAGATTTTCCATTTGTCCGATATTCCTTTCACTGATGTAAAGAGCAGGCTTGCTCGAGCGCGAGGGGCAGAATTACCCATTCTGCCTGCTCCATGACGCGCCTCTGGAGTGTTTCAGCTGTATCGCCGGGTAATATATCAACAGCCTTTTGCATTATAATTTCGCCGCCGTCGGGAATCTCGTTCACGAAATGAACGGTAGCCCCCGTGACCTTGACCCCGTACCTAAGCGCCGCCTCGTGCACGCGAAGGCCGTAAAAGCCCTTGCCGCAGAAGGAGGGGATAAGAGAGGGGTGTACGTTTATTATCCTGTTTTCAAACCTCTTGGTAAAATCCGCGCCGAGTATGGCCATGAAGCCCGCGAGCACGATAAAGTCGATGTTCTCAGCTTCAAGCGTTTCGGCAAGCCTTTCCTCAAACTGACGCTGGCCGCCGCATTCCTTTTTGAGTATTACGGCTGTTTTGATGCCATGCTTTTTAGCTCGCTCAAGTGCGAAAGCACCCTCGATGTTCGATATGACCAGTACAATTTCGCCGCTTTTTATCACGCCGCTTTGCTGCGCGTCAATAAGCGCCTGAAGGTTCGTTCCGCCGCCGGAGACAAGGACAGCCACACGCTTTTTCAGCATATGACTACACCCTCTTCGCCCTTTGCGATTTCGCCGATTATATAGGCGTCCTCGCCCTTTTCGCGGAGTATGGACAGGGCCTTGTCGGCGTCGTTTTTGGAAACAGTTATGCTCATGCCGACGCCCATGTTGTAGGTGTTGAACATGTCGCGTGTCGGTACGCTTCCGGCGCTCTGCAGGAGCTTGAATATCGGAAGGATGCGCAGCGCCTTCTCGTCAATCTTCGCGGTAAAGCCGCTCGGTATGCTGCGGGGAATATTTTCGTAGAAGCCGCCGCCGGTGATGTGGGATAAGCCCTTGACATCGACTTCCTTGCAAAGAGCCAGCACAGGCTTAACATATATTTTTGTCGGAGTGAGAAGAGTTTCGCCAATAGACGCGCCAAGCTCATTTGAATAAGCCTTGATATCGCTCTTTTCAACGTCGAATATCTTGCGGACGAGAGAAAAGCCGTTTGAGTGAACGCCGGAGGAGGGGAGCGCAATTATTATGTCGCCCTCTGCGGTCTTTTTGTTGTCAATTATCTTATCCTTGTCGACTATACCGACAGAGAAGCCGGCAAGGTCGTATTCATCCTCGGGATAGAATCCCGGCATTTCAGCGGTCTCACCGCCGACAAGCGCAGCGCCCGACATGACGCAGCCCTCGGCAACGCCGGAAACGATTGCAGCTACTCTTTCGGGCACGTTTTTGCCTACAGCGATGTAGTCAAGGAAAAAGAGGGGAGCCGCGCCGGAGCAGATTATATCATTTACGCACATCGCGACGCAGTCGATGCCGACTGTGTCGTGCTTGTCCATAATGAAAGCAATTTTAAGCTTTGTACCGACACCGTCCGTGCCGCTGACGAGGACGGGAGTCTTCATGCCGCTGAGGTCGGGCAGAAAAAGACCGCCGAAACCGCCGATATCGGACATAACTCCGGGAGTTTTTGTGCGGGCGATATGCGATTTCATAAGCTCCACAGCTGCGTAACCGGCGGTTATATCGACACCGGCGGCTTTATAGCTTTCGCTGAAACTTTTCGACATGCTCAGTCCTCCTTGTTTGTGGTATCGATCTTCTGATCGAATTTGGATTTGGCCGAAACGCCCGAAACATCGACAGGGTATCTGCCTGTAAAGCAGGCGTCGCAGATTCCGGTGCAGCCCTTGTTTACGAGCTTCGGAAGATCGGATACGCTGAGATAACCCAGTGAATCAACGCCTATGAGCTTTGCTATCTCCTCAACCGAATGCTTGCAGGCGATCAGGTTTTCCTGAGAATCTATATCTGTGCCGAAATAGCAGGGATAGAGGAAGGCGGGCGCGGAGGAGCGCATGTGAATTTCGGTCGCTCCCGCGTCGCGCAGGAGCTTTACTATTCTCGCGCTTGTGGTTCCGCGGACTATTGAGTCGTCAATCATTACTACGCGCTTGCCCTTTATTACGGAGGGAACAACGTTTAGCTTAATGCGAACTCTGTCCTCTCTGTCCTTTTGATCCGGCTGAATAAAGGTTCTGCCGATATACTTGTTTTTGATGAAGCCCACGCCGTAGGGGATGCCAGACTGCTGGGAATAGCCGATGGCGGCATCAATGCCCGAATCGGGAACTCCGATTACAACATCGGCGTTTACATGGTGCTCAAGAGCGAGAAGCGCGCCTGCGCGGCGTCTTGCCTCATGCACGCAGGTGCCCTCTATAACCGAGTCGGGGCGGGCAAAGTAAATGTATTCGAAAACGCAGAGCGCCTTTTCTCGATTGCTGCAGTGCTCCTTAATAGAGCGCAGGCCGTTTGAATCGATAATAACTATCTCGCCCGGCTCAACGTCACGGACGAAGGTCGCGCCGACCGAGTCCAGAGCGCAGGTTTCGGAAGCGAATACATAGTCCTCCCCGCGCTTTCCAATCGAAAGCGGGCGGAAGCCCAGAGGGTCCCTCGCTCCGATGAGCTTCTTCGGGGACATAAGAACGATGGAGTAAGCGCCCTCAAGAGTGTCCATGGATTTCGAAACAGCTTCCTCAATAGAGCCTGTGCTGAGGCGGTTTTTCGTAATCGTATAGGCGATAACCTCTGTGTCGCTTGTCGTGTGGAATATTGAGCCGTTTAGCTCAAGCTCCCTTCGGAGCGCGGCGGCGTTCGTTAGATTGCCGTTGTGGGCAAGCGCCATCGAGCCCTTGACATGATTGATGACGAGGGGCTGGGAGTTCCTGCGTGTGCCATAGCCAGTCGTTCCGTAGCGGACGTGACCCACAGCAATCTGCCCGAGTCCGAGAGCGCAGAGGGCGTCCTTTGTGAACACGTCGTTTACGAGGCCGACGTCCTTGTGCACGGACATTACTCCGCAGTCGTTTACAACGATGCCGCAGCTTTCCTGCCCCCTGTGCTGAAGGGCAAAGAGAGCGTAATACGCATCTGAAGCGACGTTCTTTGTTTCTTTGCTGTAGATTCCGAAAACGCCGCATTCTTCATGAATTTTATCAAACATAGAAGGTTATCCTCCGTTAT
>CAYQMY010000115.1:0-1815 GCA_964418735.1 uncultured Oscillospiraceae bacterium
AAAATCATTTAAAGCCATTTTCAGTTTCTCCTTTCTATATAGTCACTTTGCCGGGGTTCATGATGTTGTTCGGATCGAATATGCCCTTAAGGGTCTTGAGGGTCTGTGTGCCCATGGCGTCCTTGTTAAGCTGCAGACGAGCCCAGGGACCGTAGGGTCTTGCGTAGAAAGCGCCCATAGCGGAGAACTCAGCGCTGGCCTTATCAAACAGGGCCTTGACCTTCTCCGTCTCCTTAGCGTTTTCGGGATTATAGGGAATGGTAAACTCACAGTGGTAAGCGGAGCCCATGTGTACAGGCTGCACGTATACGCCGATGTCGTTTACGGGATAGCCGGCCTCTTTAGCAAGCTTCTCCATCTTAGCGACGAACTCGGCGGTCTTGTCGAGAGTCGTGAGGAAGAAGATATCCTGGAAGCTGCCCTTGAGGGTGTCCTTCCAATATGTCTTGCCGCAGGGGTTGATTGCTTTATTAAGCACCTTAACTGCGGAAACACCGGTTAAGGCATTTTGAAGCGTAAGACCGAACTGCTGTGCAATCTCGGCAATGTCGGCTTCCTGCTGCTCTACGCGATCCTGCGGAAGCAGGTCTCTGCCGCCTACGCTAACACAGGCAACCCACTGGGGAAGCTCTGCCTTAAGCGCGGCAATTTCCTCAGCCGTTTCGCCCACAAGGGAAGCGAGCTGAGCGTTGTTAAGTATGAAAAGCTCCTCGCCGAAGCGGAAGTGTGAAACGCGGTTTACAAAGTCGAGAAGCTCCTCTTCCTTTGCTGCGGGTACAAGGAACATCTTGTGTGCCTGATAAGCAAGCTCACAGCGTACCGAAGCCCAGGAAACGATGCCCATTGTTCCTTCAGCCTGAGTAAGCAAACGGAAGTAGTCAAGCATCATCGGTCCGACCTGCTCGACCTGGAACTTCTGCTCCTTCCACTGTGATTCGAGGTCCATGGGAGCCATGGCGGCCTCACCTGTGTACATGCGGTTGCCGTCGCCCCAGGTTACCTCGGTGCAGCGAAGGGGCTCGGTGTATGCCCACTGGTGGTTGCTGTTAAGTCTCGGCTCGCACTCGAGAACGCTCGCTACCACGGACTTTGTTGCCTTGGGAGCAAGGCTTGTAGAAATCATCAGGCCCTGCTTTGCGAGAGCCTTGTTAAGCTCGCTGTATGTAACGCCGGGTTCGATAACAGCCATTCTCTGCTGTACGTTGATGTTGAGAATCTTTTTCATTCCGCTCAAATCAACAATAACAGCCTGCGGAACGCCGGGAACCGTGTCTCCCCTGAAATGAGGAGCGCCGGAGCTTACGGGTACAAGGGGTGTCTTTGTCTCATTTGCCCATTTGACAAGCTTTTCGACATCGTCTCCGCTTGTTACCTTGACTACGCACTCGGGAGTCATAGGCTTTGCGAAGCTTTTGTCTTTGGAATAAAGCGCAAGAGTTTTGGCATCATCGAAAACCTTCTCGGCTCCGATGAGTTTTGCCAGCTCGGTCTTTATGCCCATAAATTTACCTCCTTCTTGTTTTTGAATTTTTTAGTTCCTGCTCTAGTGCTTGCCCTTTATACACTTTTTGCATAGAACTATCTAAAATTAATTGAACATGTTCATTATAATTCATTCAGATTCACAAGTCAAGAATGACATACGGTAATTTTTCTAGGAATTTTTTTAAAAAAATATAATCTTTTTTACATATTACTATGCTTATCCACATAGAGATTATATCGGAATAACAATGGGTGATATATCACCCTGGCAAGGGGGAGACTGCATGGAAAAAACTAAGATCTATGAGGACATCGCGTTGCGTACGGCAG
>CAYQMY010000115.1:1825-2045 GCA_964418735.1 uncultured Oscillospiraceae bacterium
TATATATCTTGGGGTTGTCGGTCCGGTTAGAACCGGAAAATCAACCTTTATTAAGCGTTTTATGGAAACCCTGGTCATTCCGAATATTGATAACGTATATGTCAAGGAAAGAGCGAGGGATGAGCTGCCTCAAAGCGGCTCAGGCCGTACAGTGATGACGGCAGAGCCGAAGTTCGTGCCGGAGGAGGCTGTGGAAATCGCAATAAATGACGCAGCATCT
>CAYQMY010000115.1:2090-7160 GCA_964418735.1 uncultured Oscillospiraceae bacterium
AAGCGAAGAGGGGATGCCGCGAATGGTAACCACCCCCTGGTTCGACCACGAAATTCCTATGGGGGAGGCCGCGGAAATCGGAACGCGCAAGGTTATCGCCGAGCACTCGACTATCGGCATTGTGATAACCACCGACGGAACGATAACCGATATCCCGCGAGAAGCCTATCTTGAGGCGGAAGAGCGCGTCATAAGGGAGCTTCAGGAAATAGGGAAGCCCTTCCTAGTGCTTGTGAATTCCGCAAACCCCGGCTCTGAAAGAGCACTTCGGGTAAGAGAAGAGCTAAGCTCGAAATACGGCGTCACCTGCATGGCGGTAAACTGCCTGGAGCTAAACGATCAGGACATCACCGAGATAATAAAATTGGTGCTGTTCGAGTTCCCCGTAAGCGAGATGGGTATCTATCTGCCGCCCTGGGTCGACGCGCTTCCGATGGGACACCCGATTAAAAGCGGAGTCTATAACGCGATTATGGAGTGCTCCCAGAATCTTTACAGGATACGGGACGTATCCGACGCAGTCACGGCGATGGGAAGCCTCGATAACATTGATTACGCAAATGTACAGGAAATAAACCTCGGTAACGGCATGATTATAGCGAGGATAGACCTCCCGAGAGGGCTGTTTTACGATACGCTCAGCGAGCGCTCTGGCTTTGAAATCCGCGACGACGGCGACCTCATGCTGCTGCTTTCCGAGATGTCGGGAGTTATGTATGAGTATAACCGCGTAAAGGACGCACTCAATGACGTAAAGACCAGGGGCTACGGCATCGTAATGCCGAGTCCTGAGGATATGGTTCTCGAGGAGCCGGAGATAGTCAAGCGCGGCGGACGCTATTGCGTAAGGCTTAAGGCCAGCGCCCCGTCAATACATATGATTTCGGCAAATCTAGAGACGGAGGTTTCTCCGGCAATCGGCGGAGAGCACTCGTCCGAGGACATGATAAATTATCTGATGCAGGCGTTTGAGGGCGACACCTCGAAGATTTGGAATTCCAACATATTTGGAAAGTCGCTTAACGAGCTTGCCATCGACAGCCTGTACCTAAAGGTCACGAAAATGCCGGAGGACGTTCAGGGCAAGCTGCAGGATACGCTCGAGCGCATCGTAAACGAGGGCGGCGGCGGACTAATCTGCATAATTCTGTAAAAGTATAGGGGGTATCCATACCCCCTATATACGCGGCGATGCCGCGATACCCCCGGTCGCGCACGATTTGCGCGGGCTGTGGTATTTTTCCGAGAAATGAATTCCCGGAAAAATTGATTCAATAGTCATTGCGAGGGATTATGATAGTTTAAGGGTGTCTCGGAATTCCGAGACACCCTTAATGTTTTGTGTGGATATTGGGTTGAAATTCATACAAATAACAAGCTAAAATTGCTTATTATGTTAATTGATGCGCTAAACACAGTATGATAATGTATAGCTAAAAAAATAATTTTCATTTTTTCAAAAAAAGTGTAAGAAATCACCCCCCAAAATCGTTATATATAACGTAGGACCTATTTTGGTAATAAAATTTCTTTTCAATATTTGATTATATGTCCCAAAATGACAATTTGAAGACATATATGTATTGAAAAGAAATTAAGGGGGTGGTTCCAAAGGGCTAGGCAATCGCGGTCGATAGCATTTACGCGATATATAAACAAAAAAACTTACTTAAGAAAGGAAATTAACCATGAAAAAACGTACAATAAGAAAAACTGTCTCATTATGCTTGCTGCTCGCATTGATTATTTCCTGCATGTGTTTACCTGCTTCGGCGATTTCTCCAAATGAAGATTCTAGCAAGACAATGGAAGTCAGTGGTACAAAGGTTAACCTTTTCAAGAATGCCATAGACATTCCTGAGGAAATAATCCTCGACATCGTTTCAAGTAATCCGGAGGCTGGCATAATTAATGTTTATGACTGGGGTCGTGCGGAGGAAAATAATTTAAGGGACACAGCAGACTCAGAGTTACCTGTTGTTGACAGAAATGGATATATGTATTACTTGGTGAGAACTGAAAAAACGGTCACCAATGCTAACGCTGTGGGGAAAGAGGAATTTAAATTTTCTGTCGCCAAAGGCGAAGAAACCACTTTAACCGAAGAATTCTCTGCATCGCTTTCTGGTAACTTTACAGGCTCGCCTTATGAGAGTTCTCAGCTTGGGGTTAGTGGTACTATTACGGGTAAATATGCGAAGGGAACGAAATATTCCGGACCTCCTGAAAGCTCACCCTATAATAGCAGACAGTTTTGGCTTAGATTCTATGAAGAAAGAGGTAACTATACGCAATACAAAGATTATTACAATGCAGAAGACAGCGCATATCTATTTACTACCTCTACTTCAGGTACATACAAAAAAGCTACTACGTGGGCTTCATATAGTATAGATTCATACTTGAGCTAATAAATTAATTTTATGAGAAATAAAACATCAACGATTATCACAATCTGCGGGCTAATTCTATCTTTGCCCTTGGGAATCCTAATTTTCAGAGTATCTTCTTTTCTACTTAACGGGATCGCCTTTCAAGATTATCCGTTAATTTTCCTTAGTGTTATTATTTGTGCGATTGCATGTCTGGTGTTTTATAAGTCATCTTCAGACAAAAAATAGTGCAGAAGGATAATAAAAATGTCAAAGGAGAAGATTCAATTCTTCTCCTTTGACGAATATATGGGGGCAATCTAATTGGACGTTTTTCTGCATCAGTTTTTCAGCTTTTTCCGCCACACCAGTCTCGCTAGATACCCGCACAACAGCCCTATCACAATCCCTGCGAGGATGTCTGTTGGGTAGTGTACATAGAGGTACATTCTCGAAAACGCTATGACCGCCGAGAGGACAAAGGCCCAAAGCTGATACTTGCGGCTGTAAGCCCCGATTGCCATCGCAAAGGCGAAGGAAATTGCCGTATGTCCCGAAGGAAATGAAAACTCCAAGGGCCGCTTGATTAGCAGAATAAGATCGGGCCTGAAAGTAAACGGCCGCGCGCGAGCAACAAGCGGCTTGATTATAATATTCACCGCGAGCAGGTCGAAAATCAGCGCGGTTGCGCAGACTAAGCCAAAAAGCCGAGTCTTTTTAATGCTCAGCAGAAGCAAGGTCAGAATTATAAAAAGAATTCCGGCATCGCCGAGGTGAGTCAGATATTTCATTATAATATCCAGAGCGGGGAAGCGTATGCCCTGTATCGCGTCCAAAACCGCAAGCTCGATATTGTTCATTTATTACCTCTAAGAAATGAGGCTGACCGCAGGGCCAGCCTCATTTTGTATTGTAATGTCGGTTGCCCCGCAAGGGGAGAGAAAAGGGACTTAAATTCCATATGATAACCGCTTGCGTTTCAGCCTGTTGATAAACTCCCTCGCAGGGAAAATTAAAATCATTTTTCCGGGAATTTACTTCTCGGAAAAATACCACAGCCCGCGCAGACCGTGCGCGACCGGGGGTATCGCGGCGTATGCCGCGTATCTAGGGGGAATTGGATTCCCCCTAGAAGCTTGAGCTTATTATACCTCAATTATGCCTTCATAATCCTTTTCAGCGTTGCCGGTCATGGTGATTCCGTTTTTGCCCCAGTTGATTATCAGGTCGCCGCCGCGCATACGCACGGTGATGTCCTGCTCCATTGCGCAGATGCCCTTTTTAACCGCCGCCGCGACGACAGCGCAGGCTCCGGAGCCGCAGGCCCAGGTTTCGCCTATGCCGCGCTCCCAGACACGCACGTTAAGGCTGCGCCTCTCCGTCATGGAAACAAACTCAATGTTTGCGCGCTTCGGGAAGAACTCGGCGTTCTCTAGCGCGGGGCCGAGTCGGGCGAGGTCAATGGAGTCCACATCCTCAGTGAAAATTACGCAGTGGGGGTTGCCCATCGATACGCAGGTTATCTTGAAGTCCTCGCCGTCAACGCTTACAGGCGTATCGACTACAGGGTCCGGCAGCAGTACGGGCACCGCCGCGGCGCTGAAATCGGGCTGCCCCATATGGACGGAAACCGAGTAAACCATGTCGTCACGGACATAAAGCTCAAGCGATTTGATGCCGCTGACAGTTTCGAGGCTCATGGAGGTCTTGCGGACTCTTTCGCTCTCGTAGAGGTACTTCGCGACGCAGCGCATTGCGTTTCCGGCTACCTCGCCCATCGTTCCGTCGGCGTTACAGATAACGATTCTCGCGTCTGCAAGCTCTGAGGGATAAATAAGCACAATGCCGTCCGCGCCTATGCCCTTTCTGCGGTTCGAAACCCTGACGCTCAAAGACTCGGGATTCTCTATCGTCTGATTAAAGCAGTCAAAGTAGATATAGTCGTTTCCGCTGCCGCGCATTTTAACAAAGCGCAGCGGCTGCTTTTTAGTCGGCAGGTGAGCAATGTCAAGAAGCTCAACGTTATTCTGGTTGTAGCCGCTTGCAATCGAATCTACGAGTGCGTTTGCGGTGTCTATGCTCGTAAGACACGGGATGCGACGCTCGACGGCCTTGCGGCGAAGCTGAACGCTGTCCCTCTGGGGAAGCTGTCCCTTGCTTGAGGTGGAGATCATATCTTGGATTTTGCCGCTTTCAAGCAGCTCGATAATGTCGTTCTTGCCCTCGTGGAGCTTGCCGACGGTTTTGCTTTCAATCCCGGCGTTTTTGAGAGCCGCCGCAGTGCCCTCGCTTGCGTAAAGCTTGAAGCCAAGCTCCTTGAACTGCCTTGCGGTCTTGATTATTTCGCGCTTGTCGAGGTCGCGAACAGTTATAAGCACGGCGCCTTTGTGCTTCATCGAATAGCCGGCCGAAAGCAGTCCCTTGTAAAGAGCCTCCTCAAGCGTGTGCCCGACTCCGAGCACCTCGCCGGTGGACTTCATCTCGGGGCCGAGGTGAACGTCAACGTCCGTAAGCTTCTCAAAGGAGAAGACCGGCACCTTGACTGCTGAGAAAATAGACTGCCTGTAAAGACCGGTGCCGTAGGGCATATCGCTAAGCTTTTGACCCATCATTACCCTTGTCGCAATATCGACTATCGGAAGACCCGTGACCTTGCTGATGTAGGGTATGGTTCTCGAGGCTCTGGGGTTTGCCTCAA
>CAYQMY010000116.1:0-7142 GCA_964418735.1 uncultured Oscillospiraceae bacterium
TAGCACAGCCCTTGGAGAGGGGCTCTAATAACTACTACTTTATAATACAAGGAAACAATCATACATCTTATCGATTATATACGAGTCGTTTACGATTAGGACATTTCGATTAAATACATTTGCATGTGGGGTGCTCTATGCATATTATTATAGTCGGTTACGAGTTCAGTAGCACATCGCCGAAAAACAAGGGGTTAGATATTCTTGCGCATGAAAAATCACTTTATTTACTTATTTTTCATGCGCTATCACATCCATTTGGCATCACTTCTCTAAAAATCCTACGCACATATCTCACCTTATTTTTTCGGTGTCTGTGCACAATCACTTTGTTTTTAATTCACACGCCTGCGCATAGTTTTCAGTCTAATTGGGGCTTAGTTTATGCGCGATAATTTAATATCAATTATAAAAACATGATGACATTAAACTATTTCAATAGATATTATCGTATTATTAGGTTATTTCAGCTAATTTGCTAACTTTTTAATAATATTATGGTTTTGTAGCACGTTTGATTTCTTGAATGCAGAGATAATAAAAAAAGAAGTACATCCCTTTGGGATGCACTTCTCATTCATGGTTGCGGAGGCAGGATTTGAACCTACGACCTTCGGGTTATGAGCCCGACGAGCTACCGGACTGCTCCACTCCGCGATATTCATTTTACTCTGGACTTCAGAGCTAAAGTATAGTATCATATTTCATAAGCAATGTCAAGTTTTTTTATTCTCTAATTTAGATTTGACAGAATCGGGGAATTTTTATGAAAAAAACGGCTCTAATAACTGGCGCGTCCGGTGGTATCGGCGCCGAAATCGCACGCTGTCTGCACCGCGACGGCTATCAAGTCCTTCTCCATTATAATCACTCCAAAGCCAAAATATCCGCACTTTCCGAAGAATTAAGCTCAGCAGCGCTTTTTCAGGCGGATTTTGAGAAGCCGGAGCAGATTTCCCGAATGTTCGAGGAAATTGAAGCACGCTTTGGCGGAGTCGACCTTCTTGTCAACAACGCAGGTCTCGCCTGTTACGGCCTTATTACCGATATTGCTCCTGATGAATGGCGCAGACTTTTTACCGTCAATGTCGAGGGAACTTACAACTGCTGCCGCCATGCGATACCGTATATGGTTCGCCAAAAGTGGGGCAACATCATAAACGTATCCTCGATTTGGGGAATATGCGGTGCCTCCTGCGAAACCGCATATTCGGCAGCTAAGGCAGCCGTGATAGGCTTCACAAAGGCTCTGGCCAAGGAGCTTGGCCCGTCCGGTATAAACGTTAACTGCGTCGCTCCGGGCGTGATAATGACGGAGATGCTAAGCAACCTCTCGTCCGAGGCGCTTAAAATGCTGCGCGAGGAAACACCTATTGGAAGACTCGGAACGCCCTCGGACATCGCGGAGCTCGTCGCGTTTCTCGCTTCGGAAAAGGCGGGCTTTATAACCGGACAGGTGATAAGCCCTAACGGAGGGTTTGTTATTAACTAAAGAATTCAGTGATTATCAAGAATATTGAAAGGTGTGGTTTTATGGGCGAATTATCTAAGCTTCCAAACATCGGTGAAGTTGTGGAAAAGCAGTTAAACGAGGTCGGCATCAACACCTTTGAGGATCTAAGGAAAGCCGGAAGCAAGGATGCGTGGCTCAAAATCAAAGCTATCGATGATTCCGCGTGCATCCACAGGCTCTATTCCTTTGAGGGCGCTATATGCGGCATTAGAAAAACGAAGCTCCCGCAGGACATTAAGAATGACCTTAAAGAATTTTACACATCACATAAATAATGTGCGCTGAACAAAGCCGAAAGCGTTGAAATATAAATGTTTCAACGCACTCAGGCTTTGTTCAAATGCAAGGTTTTCAAGCATATTTGCTCAGAAACCTTGCATTTTGATTCTATGATATTTTTCTAAAACATCATAGAATCCGCACATTGCTTACTGTCTGCTTGTCAAAATGCTTGATTTTTAGCATTTTGACATTGGAAACGAAACAAATTGTTTTGCTTCCAATAAACAATCCGCTACAGCGTATTGTTCAGCAGACATTAAATAGACGGGCGGCTGAGCGCGAAACCGCGCTCAGCCGTAATTTTTTAATCCAAATGTCTTTTCATGTCCTTGAATTCTGCAAGCCGCAGCTCAAAGGCCTGCCGTGCAGTGTCCTCGAAGGCCAGCTTGCCATCCGCTCCCATAAGCTTTAGCAGATATCGGGTAAAGTCGGGATTCAGCACCAAAATCGGCCCTAAAAGATAGGTGCCGAAGAAGTTGTTCTTCCGAACCCCTTCAGTCTTGGCACCGGCATTTGTACCGCAGCCCCTTATTACCTCCGCAAAGCCCTGCTCCTCCGACTCGGCAGTAGAAAACCTGCTGTGGAAGCCGACTATGTCCATCTCTTCAAATTTTCCAAGGAACAGACTGTTAAGGCGGTTTTTCATATCCCTTTTGGCGCGAATTTTAAAAATTCCCAGTCCCTCAAGCTTTTCGTCCTTAGACTCAATGCTCTCACCCAGAACCTCCATGCTGTTCCCCGTGAAGAGGAAGCAGGTACCGCCGTCTATTAGGTTTGCTATGCGCTCACGGTATGGCAGCAGCCGCTCTATGACCCTGCACTGCGATTTTTCAGTCATCGAGCCCATATAAATAAGGCTGGGGGCTTCCTTTACAAAAAGCGGTTCGTCGCAAAGCCTTGTTTCAATAAAATGAGCCTCCGGCAGGCAGCGGCGCAGGTAGCGCATATTTCCCGTGTCTCCAAATAAATTGCATATCTCCGGATATAGTATTTCTATTTGCATCATAGAAGCCCCTCAATCTTCTTCATAACTTCCGTGCGGACTTTAGTCGCGATATTATGGCGGTATACGTCATAGAGCAGGAAAATCCTGTCCGCATCGGGATAACGTATCGTGTCCGCAACCTCGGCTTCACAGCGAACAGGCGTAATCTTTTCTTCCGGCACGCCCGCGATCATAAGCCTCATCTTGCCGTCCGCCGCCCTTACTCCGCAGGGTATCACCTGAACAAGGTCGTCAGTATTCAGAAACTCATAGTCCACATCGTAAATCCAGGCGATATTTTCCGAAGTCTCCTTCTCGTCAAATATGTCGTCATACATAAGCGCGACAATTTTTTTGCCCTGCTCCCGGCTTATATAGTCAAAGCCTCGCGAACAGGCGACAGCGTTAAGCCCCTTAGCCATCAGCATTGTTACCGTTTTGCCGTTTTTGCTCTCTTCAAGGAAACGCGACTGAACAACATTGGTGCTCTGGAGCGCCTTCTCAATTTCCTCGGGGGGTTTTCCAAGCTCCCGAAGTATCGTTATTGCGGCAAGCTCGTTATAAATATTGAAAATCGTATCTGTGATAAGGCTGTACTCACGAAGCTCTCCCCTCTCGGAAACCTTGAGCTTCATGTTTTCAAAGTCTGCCGACGTAGCAAGGAAATCGGGAGTTTTAGAGGCAAATCCGCACTCGCAGTGCGCCCTGCCGATATGATGATAGCGTCTGAAATCAAAGGTAAGCGTCCTGCCACAATCGGGACATACCGAGATGTCACGGACTATGTTTTCTCCGGCCTCCGTCTCGCAATCGAGGCGCTCCATGCCGAAATAAACCCTTTCGTTCTCCGGAGCTAGTGCCGAGCTGATGAGGTCGTCGGCGTTCAAAATCAGCTTCGAGGACTTTGGTATATACTCCGTCAGAACAGAAGCGATGTACTCCGGATGTGCGTTTCGGCGCATCGAGTCGCGGAAGAGATTCGTACAGAGAATGTAGTCCGGCTTAAAGTACGGGTAAATTAGCCTTGCGCTTCTCTCGTCGATTTCAAGCACGGCTATTTTCTTTTTGCTTTTGCCGGTAATCGTCGCGCCCTCAATAAGCGCCGTCGCGACTCCCGCGTTTATATTTGAGCCTGCACGGTTGCTCAGTACATCCTCGCCCATCGCGTCAAGCAAATCAGCCGTCATATTGCAGACAGTCGTCTTGCCGTTAGTTCCTGTTACACCGATGACCGTTTCCGGCCTTCCGATACGTCCCAGAAAATCTGGACACAGCTTAATAGCGGCCTTACCCGGGAAATACGTTCCGTTTTTGCCCAGTATCTTAATCGCCAGCTGTATGAGCCTCGCGCTCCACAGCGCAATGTAAAATCTGATTGTTCCCAACCTTTTTGACCCCTCTCCTCAGTTCCTGATAAACTTTTTATGGTTATTTGCTTTTTCTCTTCTTTTCTATCCTTGCCCGCCTTCTGCTGCTGAAGAAATCCAAAACATCTGAAATAGAGCGCATTACCGGCAAAGCGGCAAGCCCTACGGTCAGAAGTATCAACACACCGCCGAAATCCAGAGGCGACAGGGCAAAAAAGTCTTTCAAAAACAATACACAAATAAGGACCGCCGCAGACGACGCTGCCCAAAGAATTCTTCTCAGCCTGCTCCATGGATGGCAGACGCGGTATAGCATGACTATTCCCACCTCAGCAAGTATCATTGCGGAGATAGTCGAGAGCGTGTCCTGCGTAAGGTTGAAGGCTATTTTAAATAGCAGCGCCGTTATTACTAATATCACGTTGGTAAGCCCCGCCGGCAGCGCCCGAAACAGGACGTTTCGCAAAAACCTCCCCTTTACTATCTCGGTGTTCGGCTCAAGCGCGAGGAAGAATGCAGGTACGCCGATCGTCAGCATGCTGACAAGAGAGAGCTGAGCCGCGGTCACAGGGTACGGCAGAACGGCAATCATCGAAATCGCCGCAAGCAGGAATGAAAATATGTTTTTAACAAGGAACAGCGCCGCGGCACGCTCGATATTGTTGATTACGCGCCTGCCCTCCATGACCACGTCGGGCATTGAGCCGAAGTTTGAATTAAGCAGAACGAGATGTGATACTCGGCAGGCGGCGTCGCTGCCGGAGGCCATGGCGATGCTGCAGTCTGCTTCCTTAAGCGCCATAACGTCGTTGACTCCGTCGCCGGTCATGGCGACCTTGTGTCCGGCGGCCTTAAGCGCAATAACCATCTTCTTCTTTTGCTCTGGCGTTACTCGTCCGAATACTGTATATTTTGTTACGGCCTCGCGCAGCTTTTTGTCAGTGTCAAGGACAGCAGCGTCTATATACTTTTCAGCGTTGATTATTCCCGCCTTTTTGGCGATATTGGAAACCGTCGCGGGGTTGTCGCCGGAAATAACCTTTATGTCCACTCCCTGCTTTGCAAAGAAGCTGAATGTCGCCGGCGCTTCCTTCCTCACCTTGCTTGAAAGCAGAATAAGCGCAATTGGGAGTGCGAGCGAAGGATCAACCCTCTCCTTTACGCTGCCGTCGTACATTGCCAGCAGCAGCACACGGAAGCCCTCCTGCAGATACGGCTCAATCTTATCGCGGTATTTTGCATATTCGCTCTCGAGTATTTTCTCCGGCGCTCCGAGAAGGTAGCCCTCCCCGTCCGCGTAGGAAACGCCGCTGTACTTAAGCGCCGAGGAAAACTGAAGTATCTCGGTACCCGTTTTTACCGATGTTCCTTTAAAATACTCCTTTAGCGCTATCATCGTATCGTTGTCCGCGCCCATGTTTTCCGAATAATCCGTCATAATCATACGGACATCATCTTCAGTAAACCTGTCCTCGCAAAGCAGAACCGTTTCCATTACATCCATTTTGGGCTCGGTAATCGTACCTGTTTTGTCAACGCAGAGCACATCAATTCGGGCAAGCGTCTCGATACGGTCAAGGTCCTGTACAAGAGTCTTGTTTTGCGCGAGGCGCATAACGCTGACCGCAAGCGCAATAGTTGTTAAAAGGAAAAGTCCCTCAGGAATCATTCCCACAAGTGCGCCTACCGTTGCGACCACGCTGCGCTGCAAATCAAGCCCCAGTGTATAATGCTGATTATAAAACAGCACGAGTCCGAAGGGTATAATAGCAACGCCTATCCACTTAACAAGCTTCGTAAGCGAGCTCATCATCTCGGACTTCTGCTTCTTTTTGGCCTTTTTCGCCTCGATAGTCAGCTTTGAAACAAAAGAATCGCGCCCAACCTTATCGAGCCGTGCCCTGCAGGAGCCAGAAACGATAAAGCTGCCCGAGAGCAGAGTGTCTCCCGCGTTTTTTGTAATATCGTTCGATTCTCCGGTAATCAGTGATTCGTTGACCTGAACGGAGCCGTCGAGCACAATAGCATCCGCATAGATTTGATTTCCGGCCTTAAAAACCGCAACGTCGTCTATAACCGTCTTGCTTGTGCTCAGCGTAATTTCCTTGCCGTCTCGTATTACTTTCGCCTTCGGCTCAGATAGCAGCGACAGCTTGTCCAGAGTGCGCTTAGAGCGTATCTCCTGCACGATGCCTATGATCGTGTTGATTATTACGACCGGCATAAAGGTCAGATCGCGGAAGGAGCCGACAAGAATTACGAGCACAGCCAGCACGGCAAATATAAGGTTAAAGTACGTAAACAGATTGCCGGTAATAATTTGCAGTTCGGTTTTGGTTTTTGTGTCTATCTTGCTGTTCGCCCAGCCGGACTCAAGTCTAAGCTTGACCTCAGAATCGGTTAAGCCGATGTCCGGATCGGGACTGGTTCGATATATACTTCTGCGTTCGGGCAAACGGCCCTTCCTGTTTTTCATTCTATTCCCCACTTATTTCAGAGGCATTGCGCAGTAATTCATAATTAATGTGCGCTGAACAAAGCCAAAAGCGTTGAAATATAAATGTTTCAACGCACCTAGGCTTTGTTCAAATGCAAGGTTTTTAAGCATATTTGCTCAAAACCCTTGCATTTTGATTCTATGATATTTTAGAAAAATATCATAGAATACGCACATTGATTACTGTCTGCTTGTCAAAATGCTTGATTTTAAGCATTTTGACATTGGAAACGAAACAAATTGTTTCGTTTCCAATGAACAATACGCTACAGCGAATTGTTCAGCAGGCATTAATTAGATATTTTATCACATTTAGCAAAAAACAAAAACTATGATTTTGTAAATTTAATTTTTTTCTGCGTTTTTATTCTCTATTTCTTGACAAAGATTAATAATTTGCTATAATGATTTTTGTCGCTGCGGGCGTAGCTCATTTGGCAGAGCGCCACCTTGCCAAGGTGGAGGTAGCGAGTTCGAATCTCGTCGCCCGCTCCAAAA
>CAYQMY010000117.1:0-7084 GCA_964418735.1 uncultured Oscillospiraceae bacterium
GCATGGCCTGCAACAAAAACCCTATTCCGATTATAATTCCCTGCCACCGTGTTATCGGTTCCGGCGGCTGTCTGACTGGATACGCCGGAGGGCTTTCAATTAAAGAAACGCTGCTCGGCATCGAAAAGCGTGCGCCAAGGCTTTTTAAGTACGGAGAGAGGGAGCTAAGCTATCTCAAATCGCGGGACGAAAAGCTCGGGCGGCTTATTGACGAGGTGGGGTATCCGGAGTACGAGGTCATTCCGGATTTATTCGCGGCGCTCGCCTACAACATTATGGGTCAGCAGATTTCGATGAAGGCCGTCGCTACCGTTTGGCAGCGCGCGCTTACTAAGTTCGGCGAGATTACGCCGGAGAGGATTCTGGCACATCCTATGGAGGAGCTTCAGAGCGTCGGCATATCGATGCGGAAGGCTTCTTATATACGCGATGCCGCAGAGAGCATAAAAAGCGGCAGGCTGGACGTAGAGGCGCTCAAACGCTTGCCCGACGATGAACTATGCGCGGAGCTATCTAAGCTTCGCGGGATAGGGAAGTGGACGGCGGAGATGCTTATGATTTTTTCGCTGGAGCGGCCCGATGTGCTGAGCCGCGACGATTTGGGTATAAGGCGTGGGCTTTGTAAGCTTCACGGGCTTGACACGCTCGACGATGAAGCTTTTGAGCATTACCGCAGGCTGTATTCGCCCTTTGGGTCAATCGCTTCATTTTACCTATGGTCAGTTAAATAAGTAAATAATCCCTGATTCAATCGGCTGTCGGCGGCTGAGCGGATTAATTCCCGCCATTTCGCCAAAAAAGCCTCGTTAATACACAAAGTATTGCCTGCGTTTTTTTGACGAACTGACGATAATTTCTCTCGCCCATCCATCCGACGCCGACCGAGTCAGTGATTATAAAAAAGAGAACGAGAAGAGAAAGAGTGGTAATCAGTTTTGGGACAGTTTTTTGAGATGTGTATGGTAGTTTGCTTCGGATTTTCGTGGCCCTTCGCGGTTTTGAAGTCGTGGCGCTCGAGGACGGCAAAGGGCAAGAGCCTTTTGTTCATTTCGCTTGTTTGGGTGGGCTATGTTTTCGGCGTGACCGGAAAGATAGTTACCGATAACATTACATATGTTTTCATTTTCTATGTGATTAACCTTGCTATGATATCGGCTGATATTATTCTGTATTTTCGCAATCGGAGACTCGATAAACTGAGCGCGGAGGTTTAGGCGTGGACGAGGCGAGAATAGCGATAAATCAGATGGAGAGCCGCATCAGGGAGGGCAAGGTGCGGCGCTACCACGGCATGAATGCTTACGCGAAACGGGGAGCGACCGTGCTGGTCGGTTCGTCGCTGATGGAGCATTTCATGGTCAATGAGTTCCTTATGGCGGACGGTATTGACAAAACGGTGTACAACAGGGGCATTGCGGGCTGGCGCACGGACGAACTTTTGAAGGACATGGACGCCTGCATTTTTGAGCTTCTGCCGAAGAAGATTTTTATTAACATTGGCAGCAACGATCTTGACCGCCCGGGCGACGCGCTGGGGAAGCTTATTAAGCAGTACCGGAAGATTCTGCGCCGCATTAAGGAGCGGCTGCCGGAGTGTGTGATTTACGTTATGGCGTATTATCCGGTTTTGCGGGATTTCGATGCTCTGGAGTCTCCGGCGAACGCTAAGGCGCGCAGCCGCGAGGGGATAGAGGAGGCGAACAGGGCGGTTTCGGCGCTTGCCAGTGAAATGGGCTGTGAGTTCCTTGACGTGAACCATGTGCTCAGGGACGAGGATGGGTATTTGAGGCCGGAGCTAGGGGCGGACAAGGTGCATTTGCTTGCACCGGCGTACAGGCTGATTTTTGATGAGATAAAGGGTTATTTGTGAGGAAAAGCAGGCGGAAACGCCTGCTTTTGTGTTTGGGATTGTTTTTACGGGGGTGTTACTTTTCTGCTCGTACAGAAAAGTAACCAAAAGATACGCATAAGGGGGAAAGGGATTTCGATTTCCCTTTCCCCCTTATGAATCCCCCATTCCTTAAAACGACTCAAGAGGGGGAACCTCGGTTCCCCCTCTTGGAGCTCCCCGATGGGGCAGGACGTGGGACGCGATGACGAGGGCGATGGTTGCGTTAGAAAGATTAAGTCTCTATTTAAACAATAAAGGGGAGTAAATATGAAGCAAAAGCCATGGTATATCTGGTTTTCAGTACCTGCATTTTTAATATTAACTACAGATACCATGTGGAAGGTATTATATTCTAAGAAGAATCCTCTTAAGACACTTAAAACAACTTATGATTTAGACTTATGGCTTAAATTAATGGGACAAATGTTTATTAATATGGTAATTATTATTGTGCCGATGATATTGGTTTTGAATCTTTTTGGATACTTTGGCAGCATAGTTCCAGATTTACTTCTTATATTAGAATTTGTGCAATTAGTAATACTTTATGTTTTGGGGGTTTGTGCTGCGTATAGACAAGAAGTGTGGCGAAGAAAAAATATTAGCAAAGTTGCACAGGATGTATCAGCGTGAAAGGAGTAGAGGGGGGGCGCATCCGTTCTCGTCCTACGTCCAAATTCGCGTGCTATCGTCCAGCCCAGGGGGAAAATCCAAGAAGGGGGAACCGAAGTTCCCCCTTCTTGTGTCGTTTTAAGGAGAGATGATTCTTAAGAGGAGAGGGAAATCGAAATCCCTCTCTTCTTAAGCGTATCTTTTGGTGACTTTTCTGTACGAGCAGAAAAGTTACACCTTCGTACATCGAAAAAACTTTCGTCTTTAGTCCATCGAAAAAGAATCTCTTCTTTAGTAAAAAACTTCTGTTACCTAAACCATCTCAGCAGCGAGCTTCCGTCTCGCTCATCGACAAACTTGAGCACAGAGGATATCATTTCTGCGGCATCGGCTCTTGTCAATGAACCTCCTGCCATCACTGAAGTATCCGACGGCATAATGCCGATTGACGCGAGATTTACCTCTGCCTGATATGCCCAGGAGGGAACAGAAGCCCTTGGTACAAAGGCGTTTTTCTCGGCGTCGGAAACCTTGAGGATGTTGTTAAGCGTTACGGCTGCCTCGGCATAGGTTATAGGAGCGTTTGCTGAAAACAGCATGCTGCCCTTTTCATCCTTGTAGCCGCCCACGATGTTCTGCGTCAGAGCCGTGGAGACGTAGGGCTTAAGCCAAAGGTCTATAAAAGCATCGTCCGAGAAATCGGTGGAGGTAATTCCTTCACGGCTCTCAATGTTGCAGGCGCGCATGCACATTGCAAGAAACTCTCCTCTTGACACATTGGAGGAGGGGGAGAAGAAATAGTTGCCAGCCACGTTTTCACCGATTAAAATGTTGTTTTCGGCAAGGCAAAGTGAGGCGTAGTAGGCTCTGTTTCCTTCCATATCTGAATAGGTCACTTCGGTTTTCGGGTTGTATATTCTTACAAGCACCTCGGCCTCCTCAGATTCGTTTCCGTTGGAGTCGGTGGCTGTATAGCTGAATGTGTCACGGCCCTTTTTGCCGTCCGCAGGAGTGTAAATAAAGTTTTGGCCGTTTACCGTCACTTCGCCGTTTCTTGGCTGAGTTTTCAGAGTATAGGTGACCTTGTCTCCTTCGGTGTCGAACGACCTGAAGATGCCTCCGGCTGAAGCTCCCTTGTAGGTGTCGAGCTCGATATTCTCAGCAATGGGCGCATAGTTTATGCCCTCCTTAACACGCACTACGACCGCTACATTTTTCTCGGAGCCGTCTTCGGATACGGCTGTGACCTCAAACATTGCGGCTAGTCCAGCTTCGGGGCCAGCGCGGAAGCTAAGGGTCTCAAGCTCGGAGGGGGAGAGCGAGCTTCCGATTTCGGCATTCTTGTCGCCTATCATCAAAACCCCCAGCGACTCGTCGGGGAGGGAGGAAAGGCTTATTTCATTTGTGCCGGTTATTATGTCCGCAAAATCAGAGGAGGAGAAGCAAACACTTTCATTGCAGTTTACGCTTTTTGTTACGATGTTCATCGAGGTGCTTGAAATTTGTATCGCGCCTGCCGGAGTACCAAGGCAGGAAATCACGAGGACAGTCGCCATCAAAAAAATCAGCCCTGACAAACGGCTTATTACCCTTTTCATATCTAACTCCGTTCACCGCAGTTGCTAAGCTTTGTCTCAGCGCGGCGCCGCTTTTACGGCAAGCGGCAAGCCGAATTTTATAGTAAATGCGTGATTTACTACTATTTTTTACCGAGATTGTAGAAATATTCTTATAATGGTAAAAAAATATCGGCCTCCGTTTAGGAGACCGAAAGGTTATTAATGCGCGATTTATGGACAATTTGGCATAAAGGGGCCGTTAACATTGTCGAAGGGAGTCACAAACACCGGTATCCCTTGCGCGTAAGGCGCTATTTCATACTGCTGATAAAAGAGCGCGAGACCCGTTTGGGTTATGTATATGTTTGAGTATGAAAAGTTTTTCTTGATTAAAGCGGGGTAATCATCAAAATACATATCTGTTCCCGCCGCAATCTGCTCTGCGGCAATCTCTATAGCCGCGTCGGTAAGTACCCTTTTGATTTTTGTGCCCCTCGGGAAAAACTCAACTACTGATGTGGGCAGTCCGCTCGCGGTGTGCCACATGTCGGCAAAGCGCAGCGTGTTTCCGTGGGCGCCGCCAGTATACTCGTATACGTCCGTATAGAGGCTCAGGAGGCCGTCCTTGTTATAGGTGATGGTGAAATCCGAGCGTAGCTCATAGGGGTTGAAGGGGTAACCGTTTTCGGTTCTGTATATAAGATCTTTTATAGCCGCCGGCTTCAGAGTCTTATTGCAGTAATAAATAAGTTCCTTGGTGAAGTGTTCATAATACCTGTTGATAAGGCGCAGAGCCAGCGGGCGGGTTTCGCCGCTGAAAACCGGCTGATGGATCAGCACATTGACGACCACAGTGCCCTCGTGTTCTATCTTAAGAGGTATTTCCTTTGTTTCGACAATGAGCGGAGTACAAAACTTCAATGTTTATAGCCCCTTTCTTAATAGAAAATATTTACTTTAAATCAACGATGTGATAAACTCAAATAGTACACATGCCCCGCCACTTTGCGGCAGCCGAACGCAATATGAATCATGGTATAACTTATTGCAGGGTCGGTAAAATATGTTTATGGGGTTGAGCTAATGAGAAAGAATAAGGACGGAATCCGCAGCGAGGAGCTTTACCGCGCAATACTGACTCTTAAAACGGAAAACGAGTGCAAGCAGTTTTTTGAGGATTTGTGCAGCATAAGCGAGCTTATGGCGATGGAGCAGCGTTACGAGGTCGCAAAAAGGCTTTATAACGGCTGTATTTACAACAAGATAATGGAAGATACGGGCGCAAGCAGCGCAATTATCAGCCGCGTCAACAGAAGCATTCAGTACGGCGCAGGCGGCTACGAAGTTGCTTTTCGAAGGTTGGAAGATAAAAATGGCTCAGTATAGCTCCCTAGCTCCATATTATGATCTGCTTACGACGGATGTAAACTACAATTCGTGGGCAGATTATTATATGAAAATTTTCGAGCGTGAGAATATTCAGGTGAAAAGCATACTTGATCTTGCCTGCGGCACGGGAACGCTGTCATATATCCTTGCAGAGAGAGGCTTTGAGGTAATAGGTGTCGATTCCTCCGCCGACATGCTGTCGGAGGCCTTTGCAAAATCTGCCGAGAGCAAGGCCGAGGTTTTGCCCATGTTCATAAACCAAAGCATGGAGGGCCTTGACCTCTACGGAACTGTAGACGCGGTTGTATGCTGTCTTGACGGGATTAACTATCTGCACGGCATTGACAACGTGCTTGCCGCCTTCAGGCGCGTCCAGCTTTTTCTTGAGCCGGGCGGAATTTTTATATTTGACGTTAATACGCCGAAAAAGCTTCGAGATTTGGACGGACAGGTCTTTATCGACGAAAAGGAAGGCGTTTACTGCGTTTGGCGCTCCGAATATGACGGAAAAGAGCGCGCATGCTATTACGGCATAGATATTTTCACTCAGCAAGGAAGGCATTGGCACCGAGATTTTGAGGAGCATATAGAATACTCGTATACAGTCGAAGAGCTTGAAGCTGCGCTGAAAAAGGCCAACTTTGAGGATGTGCACGTTTACGGAGAGCTAAAGCTCGAAAACCCATCTGAGGACGAAAAAAGAATTTTTATTACAGCGAGGAAGAAAAAATAATGCCCGATCAATTAATAAGAGCAGTTTCGGCGGACGGATTTATCAGAATCACCGCCGTCAGCACAAGAGAGCTTACCGAAAAGGCCAGACAGATGCACAAGACCCTGCCGGTCGCGACGGCGGCGCTGGGGCGCGCTCTTGCGGCGGCCTCGATGCTCGGAAGCTCTATAAAGGAAGAAAAGGGCTCGCTTACCTTTCAGATAAACGGCGGCGGACCGCTCGGCACTGTAATGGCGGTTTCGGACAATTTCGGCAACGTGCGAGGCTATGTCGTTGAGCCGTGTGTCGACCTTCCGCTTCGCCCTGACGGGAAGCTCGACGTTGGAACGGCGGTCGGCAAAGAGGGAAGACTTACAGTTGTGCGCGATTTGGGCTTTGGTGAGCCCTATGTCGGAAGCGTTCAGCTTGTGAGCGGTGAGATTGCTGAGGACGTTGCGAAGTATCTGTCCGAGAGCGAGCAGATTCGCTCCGCCTGCGGTCTCGGTGTGCTTGTGGACACTGACCAGAGCGTAAGGGCGGCAGGAGGATATATAATAGACCTTCTTCCAGACGCGCCGGATGATATGATAGACGATCTTGAGAAGGCTATAGCCGCTGTAGGGCCCGTTACGGGCGTTCTTGACGGGGGCGGCGCGGAGGATTTGGTTAAAATGCTGCTTCTGGGCTTTGAGCCGAGAATCCTTGAGCGCCGTACTATAGAATACCGCTGCAACTGCAGTCGGGACAGAGTACGGGGTGTTTTGGCAAGCCTTGGCAATAATGACCTGAAGGAAATAGAAGAATCTGGTGAAGATACCGAAATAAGGTGTCATTTTTGTGACGAGGTATATAGGTTTTCTCCGGACGAAATAAAACTTATTGCAAAAGAAGCAAAAAAGTGAGGATAAGTAGTTGACATCT
>CAYQMY010000118.1:0-7003 GCA_964418735.1 uncultured Oscillospiraceae bacterium
GCACCTGCCTTTTAAGCAGGGTGTCCGGAGTTCGAGTCTCCGCTAGGTCACCAAACGATGAACCCCGAAACCAGTTGGTTTCGGGGCTTTAATTTTGTCGAAAAAGTGTTTTCGACAAGCTTCTAGGGGGAATCCAATTCCCCCTAGATACGCGGCCTTGGCCGCGATACCCCCGGTCGCGCACGATTTGCGCGGGCTGAGGAATTTTTCCGAGAAGTGAATTCCCGGAAAAATAGATTTTAATTTCCTGCGAGGGTTTTTGACAGTCCGCAGCCCCGAAACCAGTTGGTTTCGGGGCTTTATTTTTTTATTTGATTGTTAAAAAGGTTATCTAAGTGTTTCGTAAAGCATTTCTGCGCTCTCATACTCGTATACGGCGTGCCCGTCTTGTCTGTATACCTCTCTGCCGCCTCGGCTAAACGGAAGCCTTGCCGAATCCTCGTATGCTGTAAGCAGAAGAAAGATTTTTCCTTCAGGAAAATGCTCCAGATGGGCCTTCTTCTGCAGCCACGGATACAGCGTAAGCTTTGACCACTCGGGCATCCATGAGGGATAGACTGTCCACATTTCAATTTTGTTATCGCTCAGTGCGGTGACTATATTGGAGCTCCAGAAAGTCGCAAAGCCGCGTGTGTAGCCCTTGTCCCTTAACCAGAGAGAAACCTTTTGAATTGAAGTTTCCTTACGGACATCCATTTTAAGCAAAACGCAGCTGCTCTGCGTTATCAGGCAGACAGCAAGAGCAGCACAGGCCCATTTGCGCCATTGCGGAGCCGCTTTTTCCAGCCCAATATGCAAAACGAAGGGGAAAAACAGGGCGGACGGCAAAAGAAATCGCGCCTCCAGGTTGCCGCTAAGTATGCAGGACAGCATTACCAGCAAGCAGCCTATGGGTAAGTAAACAAGCACAAATTGCTGCGCGTCACTCAGCTCCCGCCAGCGGCGGCAGCCGTTGATAAAGGCGGCTGCAATCAGCAGAAGAAGGACGATTGTGAGCAGCGACTGAAGCGTCTCGATCGGCGCGCCACCGGGGAAGCCGTTCCAGCCCATAGCCCACGCCGCCTGTGCCAGAATATGGCGGATGCTTTGAAGGGTAAGCGGCTGAAGAGCCGTGCCGGAATAAGCCGCGGCGCTGTATCCGCTGCTTAGCAGCTGCCTGCTGAAGAGATATCCGACTGTTCCCGCAAGCAAGGCCAGCAGGGAGAACAGGGCGGCGCGCGGTCTTGTGCCCCCTACTCTTTTTCGATTTATTATTCGGGGAAGCAGCATTCCCGCCGCAGTTACAAACATAGGAACAAAGCATATTACAAGCGCACGGATGCCGCCCAGCCCCGAAGCTGTGCAAAGAGCCGCTAAAAGCAGTATCTCCGAGATTCGTCTCCAAGGCGGCAGCAGACTCCACTTGGAGGACAGATGAAGCATGAGCCCGACACAGGTAAAGGAAATCGCGAGGTGGGGAATATAGTAGCCGCCGAACAGGAAATAATCTGCGTACTGGCGGCTGAAGGGAAGAGTCAAAATCGCAGCTGTCCAGAGGCCTGTTCGAAAAGAACCTACGATTTTTGCCAGGAACAAATAACTGCATATGAGGATCAGCAGCATAAGGGCCAAAGAGAAGGTGGCGGCGTAATGCCAGTTGGAGAACAGAGTCAGACCGAGGCGATATACCAGCTGACTGTTGAGGACCCTCAGCTCCGTGGAATAATACCAGTTCTCGGACAAAATGCCGCCTTCGCTATTTAGCAGGTTAGCCAAAATCAGCTCGGAGGCCTGATCGGAATCCATAAGGCGCTCACCGTAAAGGGCGTAAAAGCCTATCGTCACGGCAAAGCCCGCGGCAAGAAGCAGCCAGGGAAGCCAAACGGTAATTTTTAATCTTTTAAAAGCTGTAGGCATACATACACGTTCTTTCTTATTCACTTCTAAGTAAGCACTGATTTAATCCGGCGTTGCCAGATTAAATCAGTGTTTACCTAAGCCCGAGGTGCTCCAGCAGATATTTCCGCCGTTCTAGCTCCGAGCGGGAAGCTGAGGTCAGTGCAAGCGCACCTGTCAGCGCCTCGCCGCCGCGCAGCTTCTCCCATAGCCGGACAAGCCAGAATATTGGCAGCAGAAAGGGCTTTTGCCGAAGCACGGGATACCGTATTTCCATCTGCGCTCTTGAGGGGAATAGCTTTGCGGCCGCGAGCGCAGGGGCAAAGCGTCCGGTAAGCTGATTTTCATAACTGCTTACAGCTCCGCCAAAGGCCCCGGATGACAGAACGTAATCCTGCCAAAGCCGCATAGCCTCGGAGTCCTTCACCGCGGCAGTCAGCGCCATGCCGGGCGAGCCGAACCATTCGGACGCAAGCTGCTCGCTGTAGGCCGCAAAGCTTGTCAGGCCAAGCCCGCTCAAGCCCTCGGATACCTGCTCTTGCCTGATGGGAGCATTGGTTAGGGCGAAGCGGCGCAGAAGCACCCAAAGGTCCGTTATATAACGAAGCCCGATTCCGCCGAGAAGCGCATGCTTTGCCGCGTGATAGATTAAAAACAGATAAAAGTCCTCATCGCAAAGCTTAAAGCAGCCGTCCTCTCCCGGGACGGCGCGCTCCCAGACCTTGTCAAACACAGGGCATTCAGCACTCTCCGTCAGACGGACATGCAGCTCCACCGTCAGGCAGGGAGGCTTAGTATAGCAAAGGTGATAATCAGTATAATTTTCTCTTTCGCAGGAATACCCAAGCTCCTGCATAAGCCGGTCCGCGTTCTGCAGCCAATCCGGAGAAAGCAGAAGGTCAAGGTCCCCCTTGGTGCGCATATAAGGGCGGGGATAGTAGTCGCGCAATACCCAGCCCTTTAAGGGAATACAGGGAATTCCACGCTCCGCCATTTTCCGAAGCAGTATAGTGCCCTCATAATCCTGAGCCATGTCTACGGCGTGGAGCTTTGTTTCAAGTGACCTTACACAGGGCGCCGACTTGTCAGAAAGCGCCTGAATGACAGCCGCTGCAACACCGTGCCTGCCCGCTTCGGAAAGCAGAAGCTTCAGCTCTGACTCATCAGGCAGCCATTCTGAAGTCCTTTCGTGAAGAGCGTCGGAAAGGAGCGAAAGCAGTGCATTTTTCATTTAGTCATTTCCTTCCCGAAAAAGCTTGTCGGCATTGTGAGCCACAAGCAAGCTGTAAAGCCTGTCCACGGCCTCCTCGTCACAGCTGCGGTCCCTGTAGGCCTCCTGCGTGGCGGTTCTGATATTTTCCTCATCCCATGCAGGCAGATAGACGTATTGAAGCAGCAGCATATTGACTTCATAGGACCTCCTAGCGCGCAGTGCGGCGAGGTATTCTTCGTACTGCGCAGAATCGGAACCATAATTGCAAACGTAGTCCAGCTGATAAATTTCTTTAGAAAACGGCTCCATTTTGCACATAGAAGCTATCCGTTCCGGCGTCAGAGCGCTCTCGGGAGAATTCTGATACTTCGCCTGAACAAACAGGTGCATAAGAATTGCCGCAGAGAAGCCCAGAGCGGCGGCCGCGTATATGCGCGGAGCCCATTTTTGCAGCCGCAGGGCCTTAAGCGGTGCCGGAAAATTAAGCTCACACAAGGCCAGAAGGGGCAAGAGGAACAGCACATAGGCGTGGATGCTCCATACCACCTCAGTAAACCCGTGAAAGGCGGCCATTACCAGACAGGCCGTCAGCGCTGAGGCAAGCGCCGGATTGGACGCTCTCCTGCGGACTGTCTGCCGAAAGACGGCAAAGAGGGTAAGGATAAACAGCGCAAGGCCCACGACTCCGGTATCCACAAGGCACTGTATGTACTGGTTATGCACGTATTTTGTCTCGTAGTAGTGCCGCTGCACACTGTACGCCTTTGCCTCAAAAGCACCGGCACCGCAGCCGATTACAGGTGAGGCGGAAAACAATTTCAGCCCGTCCCGCCACATCTCAAGGCGCTCATGGACGTTTTTGCTGAAGAAAAGGCCCCTCATTCTGTTTGCAACAAACGCCGGTATCAGCGGGGAATTCATCCGAAGCTCGCCGTTTTGTGCGCCGGTGTAGACCGCACGGTACAAGCTGCCGCTTCCCGAAAAGCTGAAGCGAACGATCCCGGCTCCTTCCGGAACGGTAAACGCGCTCTGGAGCGCAGTGCCGTCGTAAAGGCAGGTGTAGCTGTCGTCCAGCAGCTGCTCGCGGCTTTGAGAGGCAATCAGCAGCTTGACCGGAGCGTCGGACGTAAGGCAAAGGGTATAGTCTCCGGGAGAGAGATAGGCGCTGCGCTCCGCCGCCCAAGGATTAAGCGGTATGGGCGAGCTGAGCGCAGCCGCCAGAATGGCAAATAAGATTGCAAAGGCTGCCGCTCCTGCGGCTATAAACCTTAGCCGTTTTAGGTAACCCTTCGTCTTGAGCCGCTTTAGCGCCGCGAAGGCGGCAGGAAAAGCAAAGGCCAAAAGCTCCCCGAACGCGAATGGACACAGCAGGGTTAAAAAGTTCGCCGGCGATCCATAGCGTCCCAGTCCGACTGTCATGACTGCCGAGCAGAGAAGCGATATTACCGCAGTTATCACCATGCATAGAAATATTTGCCCGCGTTCTCCGCGTGGTGAGAATATAAGATAGGCCGCGGCAGCAAAAGCAAAGGCGCATAGCGCGCCCATGCTGAACGCCAGAAAAAATACGGAGGAGTTAAGCATAAGCGCAATGGCGGAAAGGCGCTTTTTACGCCCGCTCGTATGCAGAAAGACATAAAGACTCAACAGCGTGCCTATGCCCAAAAGTCCCCCCAGCACATTGGCACCGCCCACGACGCCGACGATTCTCGTTCCCTGCTCGTATTGCATGGACTCAAGCCCGGGGCCTCCAAGGCGCGAGAGCAGCGGTGTCAAAATACGGGGAGTCAAAAGCCGGGCCGAGGAGACATCCAGACTCAGCAAGGCCACAAGGCTACTGCCGGCGCAGAACACGGCGGGTAATCCGGCTATTGTATTTTTCCCTGAAAAAGCCAGCAGCAGGAGATAAACTGCCGTTCCAATCAACAGAGACGCAGCGTTTGGCAGGCTCTCGGAGCCAAAAGGGCCCCATAAACAGGAGGCGCAATAAAGCGCGGTGTATCCCAACAGCAATACCGAGCCGGCGGAAAGCCGTTCTCCAAGGCGGCTGCGGCGTCTGAAAGCCAAAAGGCCTATACAGAGCGCGGCACAGCAAAGCACGGCAAACCACAGACGGGCGTTCCCGTATAAATAAACGGCGGCGCCTGTCAGCAGCAATGTGAAAAAAGGCGCAGCTTTATTGTGTTTTACGTTTTTTTTCATGCAAACCTCCTGCCGAAAAGCCAAAACGCCAGTATTGCTTGGCACGACGATATCATAATACCATTGATTATAAAAAGTAAAGTCCTAATAAAAAATATTAAAATTGGGCGGTTTTCAGCCGTTCAGTCATACTTTGGAACGATTGCAAACGCAAAATTTTAGTGTAAAATGTTGCTGGGTCAAAAAACCATGATTTAACTATTGAATTGACAATGCTTTTTTGGAGCCGATTTGGTGAAGTCCAGACAGGCTGGTAGAAAGTATTTAATAAAAGGGGGAGCAACATCTTGAAACGAAAAATTCTCGGAATTCTGCTGTGCCTGGTAATGGCGCTTGGTATGCTGCCGACGACAGCTCGGGCAGATGAGCCTATAACGATACAAAGGATACTTAAGCTGCCGGAGAACAAAAAGCTCGCGGGCTTCAAGCAGGAGTCGGACAAGGCTTGGGTTCTGGAAGACCTGACAACAACCGACTATCGGCATACATATATTGAGAGGCTGAGAAGCGGCGGATATACGGAGCGGGAGCTGCTGTACCTCTATCCGGCCACTAACCTGTCGGCTGACATTACCTATTACACCAATGCGGCGATGACACAAAAAACCACCGTTGCTGACCATGGTGCAGAGGTCGAGGGCGGAGTCCCCGATGTTGTCGGCACCTATTACCGCAAGGCAGTAGTCCCCGAAGTAACAGACAATGATGTAAAATATCTAGAGGCGAAAGCGTCTTCCGAATTTTACGTCGTAGATGAGCTGGAGGGCGGTACCCGACGCGGTTTCAGTCTTTCTCTTGTGCAGCCTAACGTCACCACAGCGAATGGTCTGCCCCGGGGCGTGGACGAGCCCTTTGCCAGTGTCGAGGAGGGATGGAGCTGGACTCCCGCAAGCGGAAGCTCTCCCGCAAAGCTGACTCTGAAGGATTTCCGTGAGGAGTGGCGCTGGATGGGCGTTCCCATTGCCCAGCGTGCGGCCGCATTCACAAAAACGGATACGACGGCTACGATTGATGCCGCCTTTACAATACAAGTCAATTCGCTTAAGGCCTACTTCAATAAAATCCAGGAACGGGGCGGTGGCCTGATTTTGCCGGGCTATGAGAAGGTGGAGCTTGAGCTTAGAGGAACCAATCAGGTAGGCACCGGCACCTTTTCCTCCAACGGAGCATTTTCGGCACAAGCTGATACGCGTGGAGAACCCACAGGTATTTACGTGTGCAATTATGAGGCGGCTGCGCTGAGCTCGCTGCTGGCTAAACTGACGCCGGACGGCAGTGGGAAGTATACTCCAAACCCCCAAATCAACATTCTGGGAATGGAGGACAAGAGCCTGAACCTCACCGGCAGCGGAACGCTTAACGTAGCCTCCGACATCAAGTCTCCTGCCGGTGTCAGCGTTGACAGCGGCGTCACTCTGAACGTAGCCGGTAGCGTCCAAACGCGCATGTTTAACGACCCCAATCTTTCTACCCGGTACGATTCGGAGTCCGTTCTTGACGATTACTCCTACACCGGCTCCGACGCGAGCCCTGCCGACGTTGAGGTCAATGTTCGAGGGAGGGTGAACATCCGTTACAGCGGTACCTACGGAATCTATTCAACCGGAAAGCTCAGCGCCGACGGAGCGACAATAAATGTGACGCAGACCTCCGGAAACGCCGAAACGCTTGGCAAAACCGCCGGTATGGGCGCGGCATACGGAGTGGAGATCG
>CAYQMY010000119.1:0-6943 GCA_964418735.1 uncultured Oscillospiraceae bacterium
CAGCCACATGCGCAAGCTGCGGCAAAGAAGCCAGAGTTCCTTTCGAGCCGAAGTCCGATAGACCCGTCTATTGCAGCGATTGCTTTGCAAAGATGAAAGAGTAATTAAAAACATAAGCTTAGGGATGCCGCGAGGCATCCCTTTTGCTTTTATTTATTAAGTACTCTGTTTCGGATAATCCTTGCAAATCTGCTCGCTCTTTTTGCGCAATACATCGCCTAAGGCCTTGGCAATACACAAAGTATTACCTGCGGCCCGCGCCTTGTCTTGCACAAAAATAGCTTCGCAGCTTTCGCAAGTCTTTGCCAAAACAGAGTACTTTTTGCGCAACTTAGATTTACTATTATTAAAATCATATTGAAATTTATTCAAAATCGGATATAATAAAAGTGTACAATATATATGGAGGTTAATATTATGGCTCAAATAACAAGAGATACAATAATTGCAGACATTCTTAAGATCGCGCCGGAAAAAGCGCCGCTGTTTTATGAAATCGGAATGCACTGCCTAGGCTGCGTAATGGCAAGCGGAGAAAATGTGGAGCAGGCCTGCGCCGTTCACGGTGTTGACTGTGACGAATTCCTTGCGAAGCTGAACGCTTAATAAGCTGATTAAAAGCCGGTTCTTCCGGCTTTTAACTTTATAAAGGAATGGTCATAAATATGAAGAAGCTTTCAAATCGTCTGTCCGCTATCGCGCAGTTTGCGGAGAAATATGAGCGCGTTGCCGATGTGGGCACGGATCACGGTTATATCCCCGTCAGGCTGCTGCAGTCAGGAAGGGTTAAAAAGGTAATAGCGTCAGATATAAACACAGGGCCGCTTGAACACGCAAAGCAGACCGCCGCGGAAAACGGGATAAGCGAGGGAATTGAGTTTTTCGTGTCCGACGGAATTTTGCACCTGAAAAAGGGCAGTATTGACGCACTAATCATCGCAGGAATGGGCGGAGAAACGATAGTGAGCATTCTATCCCAATCGGACTGGATTTCAGACGGAGCACAAAAGCTTATTTTGCAGCCGATGACAAAAACCGACGAGCTCATATCCTGGCTTTGTGAAAACGGATTTTATATTACGGAAGCACGTCTTGCAGAGGATGACGGGGAGGTCTACCTGATAATCTGTGCGGAGGCGGGGAATTCTCCTAAGCTGTCTGCGGCCGAGCTTTATGCCCCCGCAAAATTGCTTTTAAATAAAGACACGCTCCTTAATAAATATCTCGACACTCTGATATGCAGATTCAGCTTTGCGGTGGACGGTATGAAAAGAGCGAAGGAGCTTAAGTCACCCGAACGCTTACAGCACATAGAATCCGCGCTTCGGGGATTTAAAGCCATGAAAGGGGAAATAATAAGTTGACTACGGTAAATGATATACTCGTATTTCTAGACAGGAAAGCCCCAGTATCAACCAAGCTTGAGTGGGACAATGTGGGACTGCTAGTAGGCTTTAAGGGGCGCGAGGTGAAAAGGCTACTTGTGGCACTCGACATCACGGACGAGGTGGTGGAGGAGGCCATAAGGAAAAACGCCGATTTAATTGTATCCCATCATCCTTTGTTTTTTCAGCTCAAAAGAGCGGCGGACGACGATCTTCAGGGCCGCAAGGTCGTATCGCTGCTTCATAACGGTATTTCAGCTATTTGCATGCACACAAATCTTGACGTCGCCGAGGGCGGCGTAAATGATGCTTTGGCTGAGATTTTGGGACTTAAAAAAACCGACATTCTTACTATAGAGGGCGTATTGCCTGACGGAAAGCCCTACGGTATAGGAAGGTACGGAGAGCTTAATGACCAAATAACCATGGGCGATTTTCTGCCGCTTGTTAAAAATGCTCTCAAGGCAAATGGTCTGAGGTATCACGACTCCGGTAAGCCTGTAAAGCGTGTGGCTGTCGTCGGTGGCTCGGGGAGCGGCTATATGAATAGTGTTCTCCAAAAGGGCTGCGATACGTTTGTGACCTCGGATATTAAGTACAATGCGTTCCTTGACGCGAAGGAGCAGGGGCTTAATATCATCGATGCTGACCATTTTTGCACTGAAAACGTTGTTTGTGTTCCGCTTGCCGAATGGATTAAGGAAGAATTTATTAATACTATAGTAGAAATATCCGATATACATTTACAAACAACAAAGTTTTTTTGATTATTTAGGCAAGAAGAGTATTACCTCCCACGGCAAGACTATATTTAGTTTTTTTGTATAATGTTATGTACAATATAGACAATAAACAGGCCCAGAATAATACATTTATATAAAAAGAAAATATTTTGATATATTTTTATCGAATAAAGTATATAATTATATTACACAAACATATTATACAAAAAACGTGAATATGTTACAAAAAGTGTGTAGGGGGATAAATAATATGAACATGTACAAATGGATCGAAAAGACAATAAATGACGACGAGAAGAAAGCCATGCCGATTCTTTCATTTCCCTCGGTACAGCTCTTGTTTGTAACTGTTAAGGAATTGGTCGGCAACAGTAACTATCAGGCGATGGGTATGAAAATGCTGGCCGATAAGTATGATATGCTCGCCGCTGTCAGCTTTATGGATCTTTCGGTAGAGGCTGAGGCCTTTGGCTGCAAAACAGTATACGCCGCTGATGAAGTCCCGACAATTATGGGAACCATCGTTTCAAATCAAAATGAGGCTGACGCTCTTAAAGTTCCCGAAATTGGCGCTGGACGCACAAGAGTTTGCGTTGAGGGCATTAGAAAATCGCTGAAGCTTATTTCTGACAGGCCTGTTTTCGCAGGCTGCAT
Source organism: uncultured Oscillospiraceae bacterium (assembly GCA_964418735.1). Lineage (GTDB taxonomy): Bacteria > Bacillota > Clostridia > Oscillospirales > Oscillospiraceae > DUPK01. The sequence continues at coordinate 2,783 of CAYQMY010000119.1, forward strand.
CGGGCCGTTTTCGCTCGCAGGCAGAATTATGAACGTCAACGAAGTCATGATGCACTGCTATGAAGAGCCGGAAATGGTTCATACCGTCCTTCGCAAGGCGACAGATTTCCTCATCGAATACATTGAAGAATACAAAAAGGTCGGTGCCAACGGCATAATACTCGCCGAGCCGCTTGCCGGAATGCTTTCTCCCGCGCTTATGCAGGAGTTTTCGACAAATTATATTAAAGAGATAGTTGAAAAAACGCAGGATCAGAACTTTATCGTCATCTATCATAACTGCGGAAACGATGTCAACAGGCTGACGAAGGAAATCATCGACACCGGCTGCAAGGCCTTCCACTTCGGTGACTCCGTTGATATGCTGGACATGCTTCAGCAGATGCCGACAGACTGCCTTGTGATGGGCAACGTAAGTCCATCGAAGTACTTCCGCAACGGTACACCGTACGCTGTAAGGCTTGCAACGATTAAGGTTCTTGAAAGATGCAAGGAATATAAGAACTTCGTCATTTCCTCCGGCTGTGATATACCGCCTCTGACCGACTTTGACAACATAGATGCGTTCTTTGAAACGGTCAAGTCGTTCTACTACAAAATGCACCTGCTTGATCTCGTCTCGTAATAATCCTCTACGAGGCATATATAGTAAAAATGCACCGGATAATCCGGTGCATTTTTTGCATTATCTTTTGTCACACAAAAATCGTTCAAGGTCGCTCACGGTTTCGGCCATATAATCGGCGCCGGCGGCTTCCAGCTCCTCGCGGCAGCCGTAGCCATAGAGCACTCCTAAGCAGGGAATACCTTGACTTTTTGAGCCGACGACATCGTGCTCCCGATCTCCGACCATAATTACCGAGCCTTTGTCCGATATGGCTGCCCACTTAAGCACATAGGAGATAACCTCGGATTTGCTTGTGCGTGCACCGTCAATCTCTGTTCCTGCGACAAGGTCGAAATATGAAGATAGTCCGAAATGTTCGATTATTCGTATTGCAAAGACCTCCGGCTTGGCTGTGGCGACGATAAGACGTCTGCCATCTGATTTCAGCTGCTTTAAGAGCTTTTCTATGCCATCGTACACTGAATTTTCGTAGAGGCCGGTTACTGAAAAGCGCTCTCGGTACTTTTCGACAGCCGTCTTTGCTTTTTCTGATGAAAGTCCGCAGTACTTAATAAACGATTCCTCCAGCGGAGGGCCTATAAATTTGGTTAGAATGTTTTCACCGGGCACACTCTCTTCCAGGCTTTCAAGCGCGTATTTGACAGAGCGCGTGATGCCCTCCTTTGAGTCTGTAAGAGTGCCGTCAAGGTCGAACAGTATAGTTTTATAATCAGCCATAAGAAACTCCATCTATATTTTTAACTAATTTTATCATTTTTCACTGTAAAATTCAAATCTATAAAAATGCCGGAGCGCATACCCCGGCATTTTCTGCGTTATTAAGCTTATTATCAGTTGAACACGAGCGTTTCAAAAAGTTTATAATCCGTCATGCCGAACGATGATACACCCGCATCGGAGATTATATAGAGATAGCCGCCGATAAAAAGTCCGCGCATGTTCTGGTAATAGTAGTAGGGTTCTTTTTCAGCGTCCGGGGAAAGAGAAACAATGGCTTTCTCTGTAAAGCCCTTTTCGGCGGAGTAGGAGTAGATATAATATTTTCCGTCGGCGGGGAAGGCGATGATGTCCTTGTCCTTGTTTATAAGGATTGCCTTATGGTTGCTGCTCGCTTCGGAATAGTAAACGCCGTCGATAATAGTCTTGTTAGCCTCTATAACGTCCTCAGGATTTGAGGTGTCAAACATTGAAAGCTTTAAGAAGTCTGCCTTGCCGCTTTGCTCATCGGCATTTCTGCCGAGACCGAATAAGAGCCCGTCTGCGTATGGATGCAGATACTGCGAGAAGCCGGGTATCTTAAGGGCGCTTAATATCTCGGGCTTTTCGGGGTCGGAAAGGTCGACAGTAAAGAGGGGGTCAACCTGACGAAAGGTCACAAAATAACCAGTATCACCGTCAAAACGCACCGAATAAACTCTCTCGCCGGAAGCAAGGTCTTCCAGCTTTCCAATCGTTTTCAGGTCTAGATCGAGAGTATAAAGGCAGTTATACATATAAGACTGCGAGACCATGCCGTCACTGGACTTTGCGCTGACGGAGTTAACCGTTGTGACTACCCTTAGCACCTCGTTGTGCTCATCCATCGAAAACTGGTTGAGAAGGGAACCCTTAACCGTACCCTCGGCTTTATATTCTATTTTCCCCTTGTCAATGGAAAAGCGCAGTATTCTTGTCGCGTTTGTATAGCTGCCGTCCTCTTTATACTGGGTATATGAGGAGATGTAGAGGTTGTTAAGGCTTGAGTAAACGTTATTTCCGTATCCGAGTACCGATTTGGTTGACACAAGCTCGCCTTTATCGGCGTCTATTCCCGAAATAACAAGGTATTGCGCTGGATATCCATCAGCAGGTTCGGACGAAATGCGGATGTCCTCCGCCGCCAGCAGAGTCCCCTTGTCCTCCTTATAAACCATTGGGATAAAGGTGGTGGGGTCCTCCTTGACCACGCTGTAGAGACCTTCGTTAGTAATAATATAGACATGATTTTCTATCATTCTTGAAGATATATAGCTGCCGCTTTGAGAATATGAGGTTATAAATTTGGGAGAAGCCTTATCTGATATATCGTATATTTCTGCGCCTGTTCTGGCCTTTGTGAAGCGTGGAGGCATTATATAGCGCTTGGCGTCGGGAGAGCCTGTAACAGTATCTTGGAAGGAATAGTCGTAAAAATTCTTGAGTAGCACTAGTCTGTTGCCGGTTATATACATCTCAAAAGCGTAGCCCTTTTGCTGGCCGTATTCATCGTAATCATAGCAGGAGAGCTCAGATACCTTTGACATATTTCCATCGACAGCTGAAATTATATGGAGCTTCTTTTCGGTTATAGCGTAAATATACTTTCCGTCGGTTTTAACTATATCGGACTCCTGAACACCTGCAACCTGAATATTTGTATCAGAGTAGTCCGGCGTACTTAAGCTTCGGGTAGCGCCGTCGGCGCCGTTGGCTGTGGCGGCTTCCGGTGCTGCCGCTTTGACGCCCGCTCCTTTTGCGTAATATAAATCGTTTTGGGACAGCTTAGAAACGACATCGTATATTTCGGAATAGCTCATTGTTTTGCTTGACTGTACGGGCGTGCCGCCCAAGACGGCGGGCGGAGTCTCTTTTTTGAAGTAATTCATTCCAAAAGGAACGCCAACCACAACCGCAAGTACAATACAGGCTGCGAGTGCGGCCCAGATGCCTATTCCGCTTTTCTTTGAAGGCTCGTTATTACTCGATTTAGCCATATTAGCACCCTTTAGTCTTTCCATAGATTTATCGGAGGGGGTTTGCCGGCCCATATCCGAATTATATTGCTTCTTCCAATCTTCGTTAAGCATTTTGCACTCCTTTCAGCGCTGATTCGAGTGAAGCTCTGGCCCTGAACAGATGCGACTTCACTGTAGATTCGGGAGCGCCGATGGTTCCGGCTATTTCTTTTATCGTCATTTCTTCGTAATAGTATAGGTGTACGCAGATTCTTTGTTTGGGGGGGAGGGCCATTACGGCCTCGAAAACCTCACCGCACTTTTCGTCCGGAGCGTCCTCGGGGGAAGAGAGGTGTGCGTATTCTTCAAGGGAGACAATTTTCCTGCGCCAGGCTGAGGTGAAAAACGACTTGCAGCAGTTAACGGTAACGCGCAGAAACCAGGCTTTTTCATGCTCTGCAGAGGCAAATGAGCGCGGCTTTTTAAGGTACCGCAAAAACACCTCCTGCATAATATCCTCGGCATCATGTCGATTGCCTGAATATGAAAGGCATATACGGTACACAGTGTTTGAATACTTTTCGATTATATCGCCGTAATCTGGCGGCTGCAGAAAGACCATCTTGTTTTCTTCCATAACGCTACCTCGCATATAACACTTTCGGAAACATGAAAAGGTTGCGAAAGCTTATAGTTTTTTTATGTAAAGGCAACACTGCCGAGTTCACGGCTAAAGCCTTAAGCACGAGCTTGCTTGCTGCTTTTTCGCCAAATCGTCCAAAAAAACTCGGGAATACACAAAGTATTACCTCCGCTTTTTAGCCAATTTGACAAAAAATC
>CAYQMY010000120.1:0-6932 GCA_964418735.1 uncultured Oscillospiraceae bacterium
CCGACCGGCTTTCCGGTAATGCGCTCCATGGCTTTTGCGTAGGCCTCAAGCTGTGGTTTGTAGCTCTCCGCGCGCTCCTGCTGATTTGATTTCGTGACATAATCAGTCTTAAAGTCTATTACTGTTAACTTGTCATCTTCCTCTATGCAGCAGTCTACAACGCCCTGCAAAAGTATCTCCTCGTCGCCGCCCTCTGGGAAGTAGTCGGCAGCCGGAATGAGAAGTGAGAACTTAAACTCACGAAGTATTTTCCTTGCCGCGAGCACCCTTTTACCGAGCTCCGACTCAAAAAACGCGAGTATTTTGCGAGGGTCTACCGCTAAGGCCTGCTTTGCCGAAATTATCTTCAGCCCTCCGAGCCGATCAATTTCGTCCTTAATTCCCGCAGTTGACGAGCACCTTTTATAGTCAATGTACTGCATAACTAGGTGCAGAGCGACGCCCCTCTCGGCACCCGTGAGCGCCGTTTCCTCTTCCGCGAAGCGCGGGCGTTCGAAGACGGGCTTACGTGGCAGGTTCTTAAGCTTTTCCGCCTCCTCCGCCGCTTCTCTGTCAAGATACCTGCCCTTTATGCCGGTTGCCGTAAGCTTTGAGGGGAGCCTTGTCGCGCCCTCATGGGCATATTTGAAGCAGAGGCGCTTTGTGATTTCCTCGATAGCCTCCTGCGAAACCGCCGGTTCTTCCGGGGCTTCGGCTTCCCCGAAATCGGCATCTCCCTCTGAGCAGGCATCTGAGGTAATATGGCGGATATCCCACAGGCTGTCTTGGCTCTCCGCAATTGCGTGGGTGTCAATGCCGTTAAATCCCGCCGACTCCTTCCTGAGCAGCGCCGCAAGGATAAGCCACTCCCCCATTGAAGCACATTCAGACAGTATCTGTGGCGCTGCCGGAGCTTTCGCACCGGGCAGCAGGCGCTCAAAGAGCCTTCCAGTATTCTTCGAAGTGCATGTAACGATGAGCTTCTCCTTTGCCCTCGTCATCGCGACGTAGAGAACGCGAAGCTCCTCGGCCAGCATTTCCCCTGTCATCCTGCGCGCGATGGCCATTCGTGGCAGGGTCGTATATTCTATTCTTCTTGCAAGGTCAAGCCTTTTCGGGCCGACGCCAAGAGCACTGTGTATAAGCAGCGGCTTTCTTGTATCGTCCTTATTAAAGCGCTTGCCGGTGTCGGAAATAAACACCACCGGGTATTCAAGACCCTTGGACTTGTGAATACTCGTCACGGTTACGGCATTGCCAGCACCGCCGGAGTTCGCAGCCGCAGTTTCGCCCCCGCGCTCAGAGAACCTTTTAAGCTGGCTTACAAAGCCAAAAAGGCCCTTGTAGCCTGCGTTTTCGAACTGGGCGGCATAGTCGAGCAGCGCCATCAAGTTCGCCTTTCTCTCGGCGCCGCCGTGCGTCGCGCCAAAAATCGAGAGAGCGGAGGTCTTGGTGTACACATGCCAGACAAAAGCGTCGCTTCGCATATCGGGCGCGGTCAGCCGAAGCTCTCTTAAAAACTCCAGAAATCCCTTAAACCTTTCGTTTCCCTCAGCAGCCTTGCAGAGAGCAGTATAGAAGTCTGACTCCTTATCGGCAAGCCGAACCTCGGCGAGCTCGTCCGCAGTGAAGCCGAACAGCGGCGAGCGGAGCACGGAAATCAGCGGCACATCCTGTCTTGGATTGTCAACAATCGAAAACAGGGAGAGCATTGCGGTAACCTCCGTCCTGCTCCAAAACTCGCGTCCGTTTTCGGTATAATACGGTATGTTCTCGCGGCGCAGAGCCTCGGTGTAGACCTCGGCCTTGCCCTTTACGCTTCGAAGGAGTATAGCAATGTCGCCGTAGTTAAGTCTTCTTTGGGAATCCTTGTCCGTAACGGTCATGCCGCTCTCTACGAGCTCGCGGATTCGTCTTGCGACAAAGGCCGCCTCTACCTCGGTTTTGTCAGCATCCTCGTCATCCTCGCTCTTCGCTATCTCGATAAGGTCAAGCTCAAAGGCTGTATCGGGGTTTTCGGGAAAGTCCTTTTTTCCGAGGTTCAGGCGCTCATTCTCTGTGTAGTCCATTTCGCCGAACTGCTTGGACATTATGTTTGAAAAGACAAAGTTAACGGCATCCAGCACGCTTTGGCGCGATCTGAAATTGTCCTGCAGGATGATTCTTCTAGGCTCTCCCTCCTCCGCGTTTTCCGCGTCGGGGAAGGCCTCGTATTTTCTCAAAAATATAGTTGGGTCGGCAAGGCGGAAGCGGTAAATCGACTGCTTTACGTCTCCGACCATGAATATGTTTTTTCCGTCCTTTGAAAGCGCGGTGAAGATGATGTCCTGAATCTCGTTTGCGTCCTGATACTCGTCAACCATTATCTCCTCGAAGCGCTCAGACAGCTCGCGGGCCTTTTCTGTTCTTTCGCCGCTCTCTTCGGTCAGCAGCTTTATCGCAAGGTGCTCAAGGTCACCAAAGTCGAGCATTTTGCGCCTTGCCTTTTCGGCGGAGTAAGCCTTATCGAAGTCCAGCGCAAGCGAGAATAAACCGCGCACTGCCGGAAGCACCGCCGCGGTATCCTCCAGAAGCTCGCTTGACGCCGCGTCAAATATCTCCTCGAGCTTGCCAGAGGCCTGCTTGCAAAGCTCTCTGACCCTTTTTGCGTCCTCGGATTGGGGCGTTGAATAGCCGCGCAGGGGCTTAAGCTTCGGAAAGGGTATCGGGAGCGCGCTTCGCGCCTCATCCCAGCCCTTATCGAGTGCTGTTCTGAACCTTTTTAAAGCGTCAAGTGTCTCGCGGAAGCTGTCATAATATGCCGCCGAAAGCTTTTCGTCGCTCTCCACAGCGCAGACAACCTCTCCGAAGGCTTCAAGCCAGTAATCGGCATCTCTCAAGGCGTTTTCGAGAATAATATGCCCCCAGATAGTCTCGGACGCGTCCTTCGCGTTTTTGCCCGCTTCAAGAGCCTTTAGCTGCTCCCCCGCCCACTTTTCCGGGTTTGGATGGCTACTCAGCTTCGAGTGCAGCTCAAGAGCGAGCTGGCTGAGCCTTGAATCGTCTCGGCCCGCGGCCATCGTATCGGTAAGCTGTGCAAAATCGTCGTCAACATTCTCGTACCGCTCATCGATAAGCTCTTCTATCACCCGAAGCTTGACGATTTCGCTTTCGTCCGGCTCCATGACGCGAAATTCGGGAGAAATTCCTAGCAGCTGGGCGTTTTCCCTGAGTATGCCGCCGCAGAAGGAGTGGATTGTCGAAATCGGCGCCTTGTAAATCAGCGCCGCCTGACGGCGTAGATGGCGGCTCCCCGGCTCAAGTGCCAGACGCTCGTTTATCTCGTCCATTATCCTCGACCTAAGCTCCGCCGCCGCGGATTTGGTGTAGGTTATAACCAAAAAGCGGTCGATATCTACAGGGTTTTCGGCATCCGTCACTCTCGACATAAGCCGCTCGACAAGCACCTTGGTCTTGCCCGAGCCTGCCGCCGCCGCGACGAGCAGAGCTCCGCCGCGGTTTTCTATCGCCGCCTTCTGACTTGGTGTGTAATTAACGGAGCCCATCTTCTCCCTCCCCTCCCTCGATGTCGTTCCATACCGCCTCCGCCTTTCTGTGCTTTAAATATCTCCTTTTGTCTGTCTGGTCATCAAAAAGGCAGGCCTCTTTAAAATCACAATATTCGCAGGGGGACATACCGCCCTTCACGAAAGGGTCGGCGCAAATACTGCCGCACTTAATTTCGTCGCCAATGTTTCTAAGTGTCTTTTCGATATGCGCGCCGAGCCGCCCTAGCTGCTCCAGCGACGCGAGGTTGTCGGGCTTAAGCGCTCCGTCCCTTGTAAACTTTACGGGCAGATACTTTTTTTCGCCCTTTTCCATCGCCTCGATAACGGTCTCGTCGCCTAGTAGCAGCCCGCTGCGCATCAGGCTCTTGCTTCGCTCTTTGCGTATTTCCTCTTCCGTCGCGCTTCTAGGAAGGCTTAAAAACACATCCCTCGCTGGCGCGTACAAAACTCCCGCCGGTACTATTTCGTGTCCGTAAAGCTTTGCACCGTGCTTTTCAAGCGTGAAAAGGTAAATCAGCATCTGGATTCCCATTCCATACCAGACATCCGAAAGGTCAAACGACTTTTTGCCGGTCTTGTAGTCCACAACCCGCAGATAAAGCTTGCCGTCGTGCAGCCAGCCGTCGACGCGGTCAACGACTCCGCCGACCGTGATTTCCATGCCGCCGCCCGAAACAGAGGCCGCGGGCATCTCCTCCCCTCCGAATGGGAGCTCAAAGCTCAGGGGAACGAATTCCGAGCATTTCAGTTCCTCGGTCATATCTTCGATAATGCTGTAAACGTCCTTGACAAGTCGGCCGAACAGGTATTTAAAGCGCCCGCTCTTTTCCTCCATGCCGCCGAGCCGCTCATCGACATACTTGTCTATATAACGCGCCGTGAGCTTTCGGCACTGCGCCTTGTCTGCGGATTTAAGCGTGCCGCTTTCGCGCAGCTCGCCTATCACGTTTTCGAGCACATAGTGCAAAAATGTGCCTATCTCGGGGGCATCCAGCCCTGCCTTTATCCTCGGCTTCGCCTTCAGTCCGTACTGAATGAAATACGAAAACTTGCAGGAATAGAACCTGTCTACTCGGGAGGCTGAGAGGCGTAGCTTTCCGCCGTATATCCCCTCAACCGAGGACGCCGCGAGCGAGCCTCTTGAGGTGCCCGCCTTTGACAGCACCCTTTCAAGCCGCGCTTTTCTGTCAACATCCGTTTCAAAATACGCCCTCGCTGCCTTGGCGGCAGGCATACCCGAGCCCGACACGGCGAGCTCAAAACAGGGCGCCTCCGCTGCCGTTCTGAAACTCTCTGCAAACGTGCTTTCATCCGTCACCGTGATACCCAAAAGCGCCTGTATTCGCCCGACTATATAGGAAGGGCGCTTCTTCGCCCCGCCCGACATTTTGGGATAGGTAAGCACAAGCTTCTTTACGGGCATCGTCATGCAGGCATACATCGTCTGCATCTCTCTGAGTATGCGATCCTCCGTGCCTCCCGTGAGCTCAAATCCGAGCTCCAAGAGCTTCTCCCTCTCGGAATCGCTTAGTATGCCCCTGCCGTCGGATATCATTGGGAGGGCGTCGTCGGTTGCGCCGAGGACTATAAGGCACTTTATATCGCCGCTCCTCATCCTCGTCATATCTCCCGCCATTACAGCGTCGAGCGAAACAGGTATCGTAGCGACATCATAGCTTGACAGTACAAGCTTAAATAAGCGCGTAAACTCGTCAGGCTCCATAGGTAAATCACCGAGAATCGCGTCGCACTGCTCCATTACCTTTACAAGTATATCCCAGAGCTGCGAATACTCCTCTGCGGTCTTATCCCTCCCCATGCTTCGAAACTGCTCTGTTTTTTCTTCAAGCCTTTCGGCAAGACCGATATCCTCCATGAACGAATAGATGGCCCGAACCTGAGCCGCCGCCGTACCCGCCGACTTTGAGGCTTCATGGTATCGCTTAAGCGGCATCGCCGCTATTTTTCTAAGGCGGTTGAGCTCTATAAGCGCCGCCTCGTCTTCCTCGCCGCTCTCCGAAACATAGCCGCGGGGGCTAAATGTCCAGGGCTCTTCGCGGCTCCAGAGCTTTACTCCGCGAAGGTTCCATTTCAGGACATAGTTTTCGAGCAGGTCACACTCCTCGGGTGATACCCCGGCAAGTCCGGTTTTGAGGTATCTAAACATGCTCTCGTAATCCCAGCCCAAGGAAACCGCGTCCATAGCGGAGGTTATCAGGCTGAGTATCGGCTTTTGCAGTATATCTGACTTGCGGTTTAAGAAAACCGGAACCCCGTAATGTGAAAATATATTATCAAGTATCGGCTCGTAGCTGTCAAAGCCCCTAGCCATCACGGCGAGCTCGCGCCATCTGTAGCCCTCGTCGCGCACAAGACGGATAAGCTCCGCCGCCGCTATCTCACATTCCGAAACCGGCGTTTCGGCGGCTATAAGCGTGACGGCCTGATTTTCGCCCTCGAAGGCCGCATTTTCCGTCTTGAAAAGCTTAGCCTCCAGAAATTCAAGCTCGGGCTCGGCAAGGCCCAAGCGGGTTTTGAGCTCTGTTGTCCTGCAATCCTTTCCCAAGCTTCCCGCAAGACGAATGAGCCTCCGGCGGGTGTTTTCGGCAACGGCGAAGGCGTCCTCGTCTCCCCCGGCAGAGAGCGTTATAGTAAGCTCGGCGCCCTTTTTAAGCAGCTCGCCAATAATTCGAAGCTCCTGCGCCGTAAAATCCGTAAAGCCGTCTATATATATGTGTCCGCAGTTCCCTATTGAGCTGTCGAATATCCTGTCCGCCAGCTTCTTAAGCCGTGTCGACGGGTCCTGCATATTGTTATTAAGTATTGCGTCAAAGGCTCCGCAAATGAGCGCAAGGTCGTGCAGCTTATCGCCGAGAGTCCCCTCCGCCTCCTGCGTTGATAGCTCCTCAGGAGTTATGCAGCAGCTTTTAAGCTCGTCGGAGGCCTTAAGAAGTCCTGTGAGAAATTCCGTTTTTGCGGCGACGCTTCCGTATACCCGAAGGCCGGACTGTACGCTCGAAAACGCGAGACTCATAACAAGGAGCCTGCCGCCCTCGTCAAGCAGTGTTTCCGAAAGCCCTCCGGTCTCGGCAAAGACTCTGTCGGCAAGCAGAGAAAAGGTGAGCACCTCGCCGTAAAGGCTGAGACTGTCGCCGCAATAACGCGAGAGCGCTCTTGCCGTTGCGTGCGAATACTGCTCCGGCACAAGCAGTATGTTGCCGCCGAGCTTATCGCTGACGCTTCTTTTTATCGCGTCCATTATGTATGTTGTTTTTCCGCTTCTCGCTCTGCCTACTACCAGAGTTAACATCTTTTCACCTATTTTCTGTTGGGATAGTAAAATATCTTTAAAATATCAATTTATTATATCAAAAAAATGTCCGATAAACAGGACTTCGTCCAAAA
>CAYQMY010000121.1:0-5097 GCA_964418735.1 uncultured Oscillospiraceae bacterium
ATGTCTGACTGTATTTTTTGCAAAATTGCGAAGGGCGAGATAAAATCCGACTGCGTTTATTCCGATGATTACGTTTTTGCCTTCAAGGACATAAACCCGCAGACTCCGGTGCACGTTCTGGTCATTCCTAAGGAGCACATTAGCTCCATGAACGATATAAACGCAGTGAACATAGTGCACGCCGCGAAGTGCCTTGAAGCGATTCCGAAGATTGCCGCGAAGCTCGGGCTTGACGGCGGATATCGTGTGATTTCCAACTGCGGCGCGGACGCAGGGCAGACGGTTTCGCATCTTCATTTCCACATTCTCGCGGGCAGGTCTCTCGGCGAGAAGCTTGTATAATAATTAATTAACTGGGGGCGGTATTTACCGCCCCTTATAGCTATATGCAGCGGCAAACGTTGGGGGTGAACGCTTGAGAAAGCTTGCGGTATTCGCCTTTTCTTTTTCGGCAGCCATAATTCTTACTAAGTACGCCATTCCGATAGAGTGGCTTATCCTTTTTGCGGGTATTTTCGCCTTGATTGGGCTGCTTGCCCTGCTTCTCCGGGACAAAAAAAGGCTTTTTGCGATGCTGATGGCCTTCGGGCTTTGCGCCGGATTTCTATGGAGCTTAGCATACAGCAATGTTTTTATCAAGCCCTATACATACCTTGACGGACAGACAACAGAATTTACCGCAGAGGTCTCGGATTATCCTCAGGAAACACCCTACGGAGTTTCGGTTTACGTTAAGATAAAGTCGGAAAAGAGTAAATTTGCCGCAAAGACGCTGCTTTATGCCGATAAGAACGCAATTTCGCTTGTTCCGGGCGACATCATAAAAGCAAATGCGCGTGTTGCGCTTTCGACATCTTCATACGGCAAGGAAACGGAATATTATACCTCAAAGGGAATCTTTCTTATCGCCTATCTAAAGGGCGATTTAGAGGTCAAAAAAGCGGATAAGCTACCGCTTAAATATTATCCGCAGTATATTGCCAAAGCGTTTAAGGCAAAGGTTTCGGAGCTTTATGATAAAAACAGCTCGCCTTTTATGACTGCTCTTCTCTTAGGAGATAGAACGCAGTTAAACAAGGACGCACAGCTTACGGACGCTATGTCATCAACCGGGGTTACACATGTTGTCGCCGTGTCGGGCATGCATATCTCGTTTCTGGTCGGACTTATTATGCTCTTGACGCGAAAGCGCAGGCTGGGAGCATTCATATGCGTGCCGATTATCCTTGTTTTTATGGCCGCGGTAGGGAACACACCCTCGGTGGTTCGAGCCGGTGTTATGCAGATGTTTATACTTTTCGCGCCCCTATTTATGCGCGAAAATGACAATGTCACCTCGCTCGCGGCGGCGCTCATGCTCCTGCTGCTTATTAATCCCTATTCGGCTGCGAATGTGGGGCTTCAGCTCTCCTTTGCGTCCGTCGGCGGTATAAGCCTTTTTTCCGGCAGAATAAACGCCTTTTTGACGGATAGAATCGGCAAAAAGCTGCCCGAAAGCAAGCTTGTTCGCTCTGCATGGTCGTTTGTTAACGCATCGTTTTCAACTACAATCGGGGCGCTGGTTTTTACGACTCCGCTTACGGCGCTTTATTTCAACAACGTATCTCTGATTTCTCCGCTGACCAATCTGTTAGTATTATGGTCGGTGTCATACGCATTTTGCGGAGGGCTTGTGTCGGTTCTGCTGGGCTTTGTTTTTGTTCCGGCAGGCAAAATTATCGCGTTTTTAGTTTCAATATTGATTAAATATATTATCATTATAGTTAAGGGGCTTTCAAGGGTTCCGTTTGCTTCAATTCCGATGCAGAGCGTATTTATGCGACTCTGGCTTGTATTCGTGTATGCCGTTTTTGGCTGGCTTCTGATTGTCAGAAAAAGAAAACCGAGACTTATTATACCCGCTTGCGGCATAGTAGCTTCGTTATGCCTTTGCATGCTTTTGTCGGGACTTATTTACGATATTACCCCTATGACGCTGACCGCTCTGGACGTCGGACAGGGGCAGAGCGTGGTAATGACGACAAAAAACCATACCTTTGTCGTTGACTGCGGGGGCAACGGCTCGTCAAATGTGGGCACCGGAGCCGCTGATTACCTAAAAAGCATCAATCGCGGTATCGTTGACGTTTTAATCATAACCCATTTTGATTCCGATCATATAGAGGGAATAGCTAGGCTCATGTATAAAACGCGGGTAAACTTGATTGCGATGCCCACTGGGGAAAACGGCGAAGAGGACGAACAAAATCACAGGGACGAGATAACAGCGCTTGCGAAGGAAATGGGTATTGATATATTATATGTTACGGAAGACATGAAGCTCTCGTATGAAAAAACTTCGCTTAATCTTTACGCCGCGCGCGGCGCTTCCAAAAGTAACGAAAACGGAGTAATCGTGCTTTGCTCGGAAGGGGAATACAATGCTCTTATTACCGGCGACGCGGGCTTTACGGTTGAGCGCAGGCTGCTTAAAACCGCCGAAATCCCGGACATAGAGGTTATGATGGTAGGCCACCACGGCTCGAAGTATTCAACGGGCGAAGAGCTTCTCGATGCCGTAAAGCCCGAGACGGCGATTATTTCCGTGGGCTATAATTCATACGGACACCCGACGGACGAGGTTCTGGACCGACTTAAAGTTCGGGGTATAAGCGTGTTTAGAACTGATATTATGGGAAACGTAACTGTGAGGTTTGCGCCTTAAGCATGCGAAAGGAATTGTCATAAATATGGCAGAAAAAAACGAAAACGTCGAATATAACGAGCTTAAAAAGGCTGTTGCGGAGCGCGAATTTAAGCCGCTTTACGTTCTTTGGGGCGAGGAGTCGTATCTAAAGGATTATTACTTCAAGGAAATGAAAAAAATCCTCGTACCCGCGGGTATGGAGGAATTTAACTACAAATACTTTGAGGGAAAAAACGTGGATTTAAACGGGCTCGCGGCGGCTATAGACGCGCTTCCGGTGTTCGCGGAGCATACCCTTGTCGAGGTGCGAGATTTTGACTTTTACAAGGCGGGGGAGGACACCAGAGACAGGCTCGATGCCATTTTAAAGGACATTCCCGATTACTGCTGTCTTGTTTTCTTTTTTTCTGACCCGGAGTTTAAGCCGCTTGGTACTACGAAAATTCACAATACCGTAAAGAAGGTCGGAAGCTCCGTGGAATTTAAGTCTCAGCACCAGTCAGATTTAATAGCCTGGCTAAACCGCCGCTTCAAGGCTAACGGACACACGATAGACCGGACGGAAGCACAGTATATGCTTTTTTACTGCGGCGAATTGATGACCTCACTAATTACTGAGGTTGAAAAGGTCGCAGCTTATTCGAAAACCGGCAGGATAACAAAGGAAGATATAGAAGCGGTGTGCACGCCCATAATCTCGGCGCGGATTTTCGATATGACTGACGCGATTGCGAAGAAGGACTTTAACCGCAGCGCTAAAATAATGGGCGACCTGCTGCAGCTTAAGGAGTCTCCGATCAAGATTCAGGCAGTCATAGGCAAGCAGCTCAGGCAGCTCTATTACGCAAGGCTTTGCATAGAGCAGGGGAAGAACAAGGCATATCTCATGCAGCTTTGCGGCATAAAAGAATATCCCGCGAAGCTCCTGATGGAGAACGCGGGACGTCTGTCACTAAAGTGGTGCGAGTCGGCGGTTAAGCTTTCGGCTGATACGGATTATCTGATGAAGCGCGACTCAATGGACGACGAGGAGCTGCTTAAATTAATGCTGATAAAGCTCGCCGCTGGGTAGGGTGAACGTTATGATGAAAGTAAAAGAGGTCATAGTAGTCGAGGGCAGGTATGATAAAAACACTCTCTCACAGATAGTAGACGCGACAATAATCGAGACAACCGGCTTTGGGATTTTCTCTGACAAAGAGAAAATTGACCTTCTTCGAAGGCTCGCCGATAAAAGGGGAATAATTGTACTGACCGACAGCGACGGCGCGGGCTTCCTGATAAGAAACTTCCTTAAGGGAGCGATTGTTGGAGATGGAGTGAAGCACGCCTATATACCCGACATTAAGGGGCGTGAGCGGCGAAAAAGATATGCCGCAAAGGAAGGAAAGCTCGGAGTTGAGGGCATGGAGGGCCGCGTCCTTATCGACGCCTTGCGCCGTGCGGGCGCTACCTTTGAGAACCTTGAGTCCGCCGAAAAAGCGGGCGGCATCACAAAGGCCGACATGTACGAGCTTGGACTGTCGGGCAAAACAGGCTCTGCGGAGCTCAGAAGCGCGCTGAAAGCAAAGCTGGGGCTTCCAGATAAGCTGAGTGCCGACGCGCTGCTCGACGTTTTGAACGCGCTCTATACGCCCGAAGAGCTCAGCGTGCTCCTGAAAAGCGCTCCTCAAGAATAACCGAGCCGATTGCCGCGATTAATAATATCGCTTGTGGCAGTCTGTAGAGCTCCTCTGCAAGAAAATAAAGCTTATATGTATCAGTGGAGAACCCTCCGGCAACGACTATTATCAAAACGCTGCAGGCAAAAAGCGTGGCGGTTATGATTACGGAGCATCGAATTAAAAAATAAGCTTCGTCACACATTCCCGACATTCTGATTAACAGTTTTCTCATATAAAAATCTCTCCCTAAATGCGATAATTTTAATAATCGAATATTATGCAATATTATGTAAATTGATTTAGAGTCGGTATTAATCGGCTCTAAAAATATTTTACATGCAATTTTGTGGTTGGCAAGTAAAAATTTTTTCCATGGGCACAAGATGTTGATTAAATGTCGTTATTTGTCGAAGAATGCGATTTGTTTCTATAGATATTTTAATACCTATATGGAATAATTGAATAAAAATACAAAAAGAAGGGACTGAATAGTATGCGAAAATTAGAAATTTGCCGTAAAAAAATTACTCTGGAGGGAGATAATAATCTTGAAGTTGTATACTACATAACTGTCGATGATCTTTTTAATAGCGACGGTGTTACAGTTCTTGAAAGCTATGGCGTTGGTATCCAGATTCCCTTAAGCGGGGAAGAGGATAATATAAAGTGCATTACAGCTGATGCCCGTAAAATTTATGCTATTGTACACATGCTGTCTGAAGGAACCGTTACACCGGTGGGACTTCG
>CAYQMY010000121.1:5197-6894 GCA_964418735.1 uncultured Oscillospiraceae bacterium
AAGACAATAATGCAAATACAGCTTCAAAATAATACATTGAAGCTGTATTTTTATTGTGTACAAGATATAGCTTTAGTGGTATAATAACTGCTATGCAGTTATTATATATAAAAATGAGCCGTGCCGTCGGAGACGGCACAGGGCATATTAAACTGCTAAGCTTTTTCAACGATCATTTTGGGAGGTTTTTAGATGAAATGCCCCTATTGCAGCTACAGCGAAAGTAAGGTAATTGACTCAAGGCCTGCCGAGGAAGGCTCTACTATCCGCAGGCGCAGAGAGTGCTTGTCCTGCCAGAAGAGATTCACAACCTATGAGATTATGGAAAGAGTGCCGCTGATTGTTGTCAAAAAGGACGGCAGCAGACAGACCTTCGACAGGGTTAAGCTTTTAAACGGCATGATAAGGGCCTGTGAGAAAAGACAGGTGTCCATGTCGGCTCTTGAAGCGGTGGCGAACGATATTGAGCAGGAGCTCCAGAACTCTCTCGAACGGGAGGTCAGCTCTAATCGTATCGGTGAGCTGGTTATGGAAAAGCTTAAAGCTATCGACGAGGTCGCCTATGTTCGCTTTGCTTCCGTTTACAGGCACTTCAAGGACATAAACACCTTTATCGATGAGCTAAACAAGCTGCTTAACGACAGGGACTAAGGAACAGCGTTTTTTAAAAAATGCTTCCTAGCTTAATTTTTTCCATGCCTACTATGCTCGTAAGATGAGCATCGAGCAGCATGTACGAGCCTTTTGCTTCGCCATCCTCTTCACTGTAGAGGGCCTTTAGAAGCTCGTAGAAGGCATCGGACGCGCTGTCAATTTCCGAATGACGGACGACGATATGGGTATAGGGGTCGGCTTTGTTCCAAAGCTTTTCGGCCTCCTCGGCTTTTTCTATTGCTGTATCCCAGTCGCCGGCTTCCATGCTTTGACGGGAGTCATCAATTAATATCTGCAGTTTACCGCACAGTCCGCTCAGGACATATATGTTAACAACAACCAAAACGAAGAGTGCCGCAAGGATAAGTCCGAATATAAGTTCCTTCTTCATTTGCTGTTTTCCTTTGCCAGATAATAGATTTTGTCAAAGTCGTCCACAGTCATGTAATAAACATCCTTTGCGTCTTTGACGTTTCTAATATCAAGTTGTTTTCTCAGCCACGCAAGGTTTTTTCCGCTTTCAGAGAGATTTCTTTCTATTATTTTTCCCTCGCATATTATACAGCGCGGCATGGAATAGTCCTCTGCGGGAATATTCAGCGCTGTGGCGCTAGGCGGCATTTCTGTCGAGTACAGAAGCGCGCTGAGCGTACCGTCAGTTTCAAGCACAGCGTACTTCACCTTGCTGATATCCGTAATTCCTTTTTTACGCAGATCCTCGGTAATCTCATCGATACAGAAGCGGTTGCGCTTCATTTCGCTCTGTATTATTTTGCCGTTTTCTATTAAAATGCTTGGCCTGCCGCAGATAAATGCACGAAAGCGAATACTTTTGGTTACCCCGCCCGAGATAAGAACCTCACAGCAAAGAAGCACGAGCACAGGTATAAGACCGTTTAAAAGGGGGACTCCGATATCCTGCAGCGGATGTGAAGCCATATCCGAAATCAAAACCGCAATAATAACCTCCGAAAGTTCAAGTTCTCCCAGTTGCCTTTTTCCCATTACCCGCATAGAAAGTATCAGGGATAAATAAACGATTA
>CAYQMY010000122.1:0-6887 GCA_964418735.1 uncultured Oscillospiraceae bacterium
ATTTTATCTCATTTGAGGGTGTTTTGCGACTGCACTTTTATTATAGTAGTCCAAAATGTTAGATATTTATTGTGCGATATGACATTTTTGTACTAATATACTTATAATTAGAAAGAGGAGATCACTGTGAAATCGATACAGAAAAAATTCAGTCTATTTATTACTGCGCTTATCTTTGCAACGGCGGTTATCATTACCGTATTAGCAATATTTATTTTCAACAGCAAGATGACCAACCAGATGCAGGAAGATACAGGTGCCCTATCAACCTCCTACAGCCTGGCAGTGCGTAATCAAATTGAAGGTTTCAAAATGCAGCTGAAGCAGGCGGCGGTGCTGGAAGGAATAACGCAATCAGATACTAAAGAACGTGACGCTTTACTTCAGCAGCTCGCCAAGTCGAGCGGATTTCAATATTTTGCAATATCTGATAGCAGCGGCAAAACATCGCGCAACAGCGACATTTCAAAGCGTGAATATTTTCAGAAGGCGATTGCCGGAGAAACCTATATGTCAAGTCCCCTAATCAACGCAGTTGACGGAACCGTAACCATCATGGTGGCAACGCCGATCGATAACGGTACCGGGTATAAAGGCGTTTTGTACGGCGGACTGCTTTATGATACCTTCAGCAAGGTTATTAGCAATATTAAAGTTGGAGACGGCGGTTATGCCTATATTATCGATAAGAGCGGTATAGTTGTTGCACATCCAGACACCGGACTCGTTGAAAAAATGACGAATTTTACTGAAATGAACGACAAAAGCAAAATCAGTAAGTCCACAGCAGATACGGCGGCAAAGATGATTAAAGGCGAAACGGGCACAGCGTATGTCGATGAAGAGGGCGCGAAACGTCTTTACGCTTATACTCCGCTTGAGGGGCCGGAGAAATGGTCCATCAGTGTGTCGGTGCCGATGACTCAAATTACCAATAGTATAAATCAGATGATTTATATTATCGTGGTTGCAGTTGCTGTACTAATCGTATTATGTATTATAATTGCTTTGTTGTTTGCAAGGGCAATCTCCAAGCCGATCACAGCGGTCACAAAACGAATCGAGCTGCTGGCAGAAGGCAATTTGGGCGCTCCAGTGACAAAGGCAAAGGGACGAGACGAGGTGGCCCGCCTGACCGCTGCTCTGCAAACTACTGTTGAAGGCTTGCAAAGCTACATCCGGGATATAGACGCCACACTGAATGCGATGTCAAATAACGATTTTACTGTTTCAAGCAGTGTCGATTATAAGGGTGATTTCATACAAATCAAAAAATCCGTAACGAGTATCAGCGATTCCATGAGCAACGTACTCGGTATGATCAACTCTGCGGCCGAGCAGGTTTCCTCGGGCTCGAATCTTGTGTCAAAGTCCAGCATGGAATTGTCACAAGGTGCCACCCAGCAGGCAAGCGCTGTGCAGGAGCTGTCGGCATCACTCGAGGAAATTGCATCGCAAACAGCCAAAAATGTCGGCAATGCACAGTCAGCGAATAGACTTGCACAAAGTGCCAGAAGCAATGCAGAGAACGGCAACTATAAGATGGCGGATATGCTAAGTGCGATGGATGAAATTAGCGAGTCCTCAAGCAACATAAATAAGATCATTAAGGTTATTGACGATATTGCCTTCCAGACAAATATTCTTGCGTTAAATGCTGCGGTTGAAGCAGCGCGAGCGGGTCAGCACGGTAAGGGCTTTGCGGTTGTTGCCGAAGAGGTCAGGACGCTTGCCTCCCGTTCTGCGCAGGCGGCCAAAGAGACTACGACGCTTATCGAGGGGACAATTAAGAAGGTTGAAATGGGCTCCGCAATAGCAGACGAGACGGCAAAAGCCCTGACAGAAATCGTCGAAGAGATTGCAAAGGCCGCCGATCTGGTTGAGTCCATTACGAGAGCTTCAGATGAACAGGCCATTGCCGTAGAGCAGATAAAGCAGGGAATACAGCAGGTTTCGAATGTTGTACAGAACAACGCGGCAACCTCCGAAGAAAGCGCCGCCGCCAGCGAGGAGCTTTCGAGTCAGGCTGCGCATCTGAAGGAAACCGTGAGTGCGTTTAAACTTAAAAATACGCACAAATGAGATAATAAGCATAACATCATTACATTGGGCAGAACTGGATAAGCAAACAGCCGTTATTTTACATAAATAACGGCTGTTTTAAGTCAAGGTGGTCATGACAAATTGTATGATAAGCCTCCAAATAAAAACCTCTGGAAAATACACCTGTGATATGATTTAATAATTAGGTAGAATTCTATAAAAGTGAGGAAAAAATGCGATACGAAGGACAAATTTACAGACCGCCCAGCGAAGCGCACAGTCTGATTTTACAGGCAACTATCGGCTGCACCTATAACAAGTGCACCTTTTGTCAATCCTTCAGAGAAAAGAAGTTTCGAATCCGCAAAACAGAGGAGATACTTGAGGACCTAACAGAGGCGAGGCTCTTATACCGTCATGTCGGAAGAATGTATCTGGCTGATGCCAATGCGCTTTGCATGCCGGCTGAGCAGCTTCTTGAAATCCTGCAATTCATTAAAAAGACCTTTCCAGAGTGTGAAAGGGTCAGCACACACGCCTGCGCGCAGGATGTGCTTATGAAAACGCCGGAGGAACTTGCAGCCCTGCGGGAATGGGGCATGGGCATTATTTATGTCGGCGGAGAATCAGGAAACCCCGAAGTTTTAAAGCTGGTCAGAAAAGGGGTTACCCGTGAGGAGCTGATTGAAGCTGTCCATAGGCTCAGAGCTGCGGGAATTCTGTCGTCACTGACCTTCATTTCGGGGCTTGGAGGAGCACGGCTATGGCGTGAGCATGCCATAGATACTGGCACGATTATCAGCGAAATGGAGCCGGACTACGCAAGCCTTCTGACGCTGATTCTGGAGCCGGGAATGCCGCTATTCGATGACCTTCGCAGCGGAAAATTTGAGCTTTTGTCGCCGCTGCAGGTGCTTTCGGAGACAAAACTTTTGATAGAAAACATTAACGTTGGAAGAAGCTGTGTGTTTAGAAGCAACCACGCCTCAAATTATCTGTCCTTAAAAGGAACCCTGCCGCAGGATAAGGAGAGCATATTAAATCAGCTGGCGTCGGCGAAACGTCTGAAGCCAGACGAATTTCGCCGGCTATAAATAATTTCTATAAAAAGAAAATATATCGTACATTCCAGCGGTGAAATATGCCGCCGACAAGCTTTAACTTCAGGTCTCAGGGAAGATATTCCAGAACAAGGCCTGATCAGCTTAGCTAGTGAAAGGGGTTCCTGCATCAAAATTACAGCATTTACAAAAAATGAAGATGAGAACAATAACCGCGATGATACCCAATCCTATTACTCCGCCACAACATTCATCCATTTCCTATCACCTCTTTATTTTAATTCTATAATATTTTATTAAGAATCTATATAATTGCTACTTAAGTTTTGAAATTCATTTATTAAACTTATTAGATATAAACAGAAAAAAATGTAAGCGTAGCGTTTGTTAAACGTTGTAATCCGAGACGGAAAAAGAATAAATTGATTTTTTGACGAAATACTATTTTTGAGGTGAGTAAAACGCAGAAAAGAAGATTAAAAGAGCAAAAAGAGATGGAAAATACTCAGGAAAACTTTAGCAGTCCGAAAAGTCCTATGCCTGATGACAATCAGAACCAGAGGCACAACTCCAGAAAGGAATCACTGGGTCCCAATACAAAACGCTGAGAAGTAGGAAACACAAGGCCGCCAAAAGTATTGGCGGTCTTGTGTTTTTATCAAAATATAAGCCATGGCGCACGAGACGCTTTTATAATATAATGCTTTTTAGAGGGAAACATAGTATTGGGTCTGCAATATTACTAAGGAGAAAAAGCATGAAGAAAGACCGGCGGATACAGCATGATCTCGGCTACTTAAAAAAACTTCATCCGAAATTAAAAAGGCAGGCTGCGGAAACAAAAAGCAGTAAGCTTTGGCATCTTGAGTCTGTAATTAGAAATAAGATAAAAGACTTAAGAAAATTGGGGGCAAACAATCCCGATGGGTACAAGCCGATTTATAACGACTACGTCGAACTGCTTGAGGAAGTATCGGTGCGTCTGCTCGAGCATTACAACAAAACCAATAAAACGAATTATGAGTTTAAAGAAATAATTAAGGGAGCCTTTCAGGCATATTTAAGCTCGGGAATCATCTCAGTGCTGGTTACAAACCACATACCGAAAAAGGTTTCCGAGGAGTTTAACAGGCTTCTGCCGGACAACCCGAAGGACGAGTATGCTTCGGCAAGAAAGATTAAACGGAAGTTCTTTCTTCATCTGGGGGAGACAAACACAGGCAAAACCTACAATGCGCTGCAGCGTCTGAAGCAGAGTGGTACCGGGGTTTATCTTGCTCCGCTTAGAATCCTCGCCTTGGAAAACTACGAACGACTCAATAAAGAGGGCATAGCCTGCAATCTGCTAACCGGTGAAGAGGAGGTAATAATCGAAGGGGCAAGGCATTCGAGCTGCACCGTTGAAAAGGCGAACATTTTAAATTCATATGAGGTTGCCGTTATTGACGAGATTCAGATGGTCTCCGATTCGCAGCGCGGAGACGCATGGACGCGGGCGATTCTTGGGCTTTGCTGTCCTGAAATACATCTTTGCGGAGCACTGAACGCAAAAGAGCAGCTTGTAAGAATGATAAAGGACTGCGGAGACGAGCTGGAAATACAGGAATACTCCCGCCTGGTACCGCTTCAGACTCAGAAGGGCCATGTGAGGTTTTCCGATGTAAAACACGGCGACGCGCTGATTGCCTTTTCGAAAAGAAGAGTGCTTGCGCTGTCCAGATATTTTACGGAGCGCGGGATGAAAAATAGCGTGATTTACGGTGACCTGCCGCCTGAGGTGAGAAGACTCCAGTACGATTCGTTTATCAGCGGGGAAAATGATATTCTGATATCGACGGACGCCATAGGAATGGGCGTCAATCTACCCATAAGAAGAATTATCTTTACGGAAATAAAAAAGTTCGACGGAGAGGAATTCAGGTTTATTACCTCTCAGGAGACAAAGCAGATTGCCGGACGCGCCGGACGTATCGGCATCTATGATGTGGGCTATGTCGCCTGTATGGAGGATGATATAGCCTTTATCGAAAACCGGCTTCAGGTACAGGACGAGGAAATAGAAAAGGCTGTTGTAGGCCCCAGCGAAGCAATAATGAATATCGGTATGCTGCCGCTCAGGGAGAAGCTCGCGCTCTGGAGCACAAGGGAAGAGTCCTTGGATTATTATCGGAAAAAGGACGTCAGGGACTACATTTTGATTCTCGATAAGCTAAGGCCATATAAATTATCCGAAAATGTTCAGTGGCGTTTGATGACGCTTCCGTTTGATGTAAATAACGAAGCGCTATTGGGACAGTTCATTATATATGTTGAGGAAATATCTACCCTGAAGGCTGACAAGCTGTCAAGGCCCACGCTCAATTCATATGCACTTTCGGTCTATGAGGAGTATTACCAGAAGGTAAACATATACTACTCCTTTTCAAAGAGCTTAAATCTTGAATTTGATGAAGAGTGGGTGTACGAGACCAGAAAAATTATCAGTGAGGAAATAAATAAGCTTCTGTAGGTACAAATGACTAAAATCCGTCCCAAATAATAATTTGGGGCGGATTTTGTTGTTAAAAAGGCGTCATTTATTGCCCCGGTTATTATAAACCTTAATAGCAAAGATATATGCCACAATCATAATCCCGATGCACCAAGAGAGAGCGACCAATATTTCACTGCCCACCGGCTGGCCGAATAGCAGCGCTCGGATAGCTTCCACAATTGAGGTGACCGGCTGATTTTCGGCGAAGGCGCGAACAAGCGACGGCATTGACTCGGTTGGTACAAACGCTGAGCTTACAAACGGCAGAAAGATTAGCGGATAGGAAAAAGCTGCCGCGCCGTCTACTGTTTTTGCAGATAGTCCTGCAATCGCTGCAACCCATGTAAGAGCCATCGTGAACAGCAGAAGTATACCAACTACGGCAAGCCAGGATAATATGCCAGCCGTTGGGCGAAAGCCCATAACAAGCGCCACTAGAATGATGGCAACAACCGAAATTGAGTTGGATACGATAGAAGACAGCACATGCCCCCACAGCGCGGCGGAACGAGCAACTGGCATGGAGTTAAACCGCTCGAAGATGCCCCTTTGCATATCCATAAACAGTCTATAAGCCGTATAGGAGATACCGCTTGCTATTGCCATCAGCAGGATGCCGGGCAGCAGGTAATTTACATAGTTATCTGTACCGGCTTGAATTGCGCCGCCGAATACGTAGACAAAGAGCAGCATAAATGCTATCGGCATGATAGTGAC
This sequence comes from uncultured Oscillospiraceae bacterium, assembly GCA_964418735.1. Lineage (GTDB taxonomy): Bacteria > Bacillota > Clostridia > Oscillospirales > Oscillospiraceae > DUPK01. The sequence goes on from CAYQMY010000122.1 coordinate 6,355, forward strand.
CGAGATAATTGTGTCCATACTGCGGAAAATATGACGCATTGAGCGTCCGAGCATCACGCCCATGTCGCTGAAAAAGTGCCTTTTAGTTGCGTCCATTACTTTTCCTCCTTTTTTGCGATGATTGCAAGGAATATTTCCTCGAGACTTGGCTGCTTTTCAATGTACTCTACCTTTGCGGGCGGAAACAGCTTTTTCAGTTCATCAAGAGTACCGCCTGCGATAATCCTGCCCTCGTGCAAAATAGCTATTTTATCGGCAAGCTGCTCGGCTTCCTCCAAATACTGCGTTGTCAGAAATACCGTTGTGCCGCCATTTGCGAGCTCTTTGACAACTTTCCAAACCTCGATACGAGCCTCGGGGTCAAGCCCCGTGGTAGGCTCATCAAGGAATATGAGCTGAGGGTTACCGATCAGGCTCATGGCAATGTCAATCCGGCGCCGCATACCGCCTGAATAGGTGGAAACCCTGCGATCTGCGGCTTCAATCAGACCAAAACGTTTAAGCAAATCCTCCGCAATCTGACGCGGATTATC
>CAYQMY010000123.1:0-6868 GCA_964418735.1 uncultured Oscillospiraceae bacterium
ATTACCAGAATCAGCGCAGCGGTCAAGCCGCTCGACATGAACTATTCCCGCTTCATGCACGGCCTGAAGCTCGCGAATATCGATATCAACCGCAAGATGCTTTCCGAGATGGCTATAAACGACGCCGCTGCTTTCGCAGCGCTCGTTGAGCAGTCCAAGGCCGCCATCGCGAAGTAATAAATACTAGATAATTAATCAGCCTCCGGAGTTAATCCGGAGGCTGATGTATTTTTATTTACTAATCTTTCAATCGGGACCTAAGCTACCCGTCAATTTTCTGATATGACATTATAATGTATCTTCCATCCTGTTTGCGAAGAGTTAGCTTTGTTTTGCTGCCATTTCCGTGATCTGCGAATAGACGAACAGTGTCGCCCTCTGTTTCACCTCGAACACAATAAAAAGTACCCGGACCGAAGTCGCTTGTATAATTGTAATAGGCATCGTAAGCCTCAAGATAAAATACGTCGTCTAAACCAACCCCGCTCAGGTCTTTATGAGTGATGCCCGCATACTCCATAAGAACCTTATCAAGTTCTTCTGACGTATATTTGTGCATCGGGACCGGCACCTTGTCGTCTCCCTTGTACGGACTATTGTCTAAGCTTTTCACCGCGTTGAATTCAGCCTCATCTGTTACAATGCTGCCGTTTGGAAAGTATCTCAGGAACTTAGCAAGATCTAAATCTGCCGGTTTGTCATAAAACGAGGTAAAGAAGCAGCTTATCGGGCTAGCTTTGCGCCTTCCCTCTGCGTCAAAAATTAACGGGGCAAATGCCTCCCTAAAACGCTCTATCTCTTCGAAAGTTAAGGGTATAGCTTTAGAGGTTTCCTTGTATTTCCCATAAAGCTCCATGGCTGCCGCTGTGTATTTATCACCATATTTCTTAAGCATTTCGGGTGTTCCATAATCAACGTTTATCGCGTCAGTGTTGGTTACGCAAATGCGATGCCAGGAAGCTTCTTCTTCGTCTCTGTGTTCACACAACAGCAGCAGATACGGTTGCCCTGTGCTGCCCCATTCGGTAATCCAGCCGTCTTCAAGCGTCATGCCGCCGACCAATACAACATTATCGGGATTATCAGGCTTCAAGCGGTACTGAAGCAAATACATATTAATACTCCTAAAGTTACCTGCCGCTCCGTTGCCGATTTGCGTAAGCCCGATTATTTTTGAGTCCGTAATCTTGTATGCTTTGCTGCCGTCTGAAGTGCTCGCGCCTATTTTCGAATAATACTCAGCCTTTTGCCGGACATAGTCCGTCGCGTAATCCATTACGGCTTCTCTGTCTTTGAGTTCTTTATCAATCTGAATCGCTGTCTGTTTAGGGGTCTGCGTCGGAGTCTGTGTCGGGGTCTGTGTCACTGCGTCACCGCCCGCAAACGAGCAGCCAACGGCAATGGCACCAAAAAGAACAACGATTAAAAGAGTACAAATCATCATTTTGGGTTTATTACTTGTCAGCTCAATCCCCTCCTACATTTTAACGCTATATACATAGCATAGCAGATATAGTAGTATCCGTCAACAGCAGAAAAATAAAACGCTGTATTCAGCTCAATGCTGATACAGCGTTTTTTGAATTAAAACTTCATACTTTTCAGTCTGCACATTGGCGTGCCGTTTTTAATCTCTATCGTTGCGTAACAGCCGTCGCGTATGCTGCCGGGATTCATTACATTTAAGCTGCCCGACATCTCATATATCGCCTTGTGAGTATGTCCGAAAAGAAGTATGTCCGCCGCTTCGCCTTTGGCCGCGTCTATCGCCGTGGCATAACCGTGCTTGACGTCATATATATGACCGTGGGTCATATATATTTTAACCCCCTCGATATCCATGACTCTTATCGCCTGCTCTTCCGTGCCGAAGTCACAGTTGCCCTTTACGCCAATAGCCGGTACGGAAACGTCCGAGCGGATGCGGGCAAGGTCGAAGATGCCGTCGCCGAGGTGCAGTATCATATCGGGGCTTTCTTTTAAAATTGCGAGATTTATGAACTCATACCTGCCGTGTGAATCGGATAAAATCAATATTTTCGTGGCTTCATTCACCTCTTAATTCTTGTTGAATATACTGAAACAGGATGATAATGGAGGTATATATATGAAAAATGAGTATGAAGACCTTGCCCTGGATATGCTAAGCGCCATGAACAGCGGTAAAATCTCGGATAAAGTACCGGATCTTAAGAACCTTGCAATGTCCGAGGATGGGCAGCGCATCAAAGAAAAGTTTGCCGACAGCGATCTTATACGCAAGGCCATGAAAAGCGGAGACACCGGCGATCTGCAGCGCCTCCTCAGCTCAGTCCTCCAGACAGAAGAAGGCCAAAGGCTTGCAAAGCAGCTCTCAGGTATGTTCAAGTAGAAAAAATTCGATGAAAGGTGAGCAATATGGGAGATTTTGAAGACAAAGTAAATGATCTGCTGAAGTCGCCTGAGAGCTTAGAGCAGATAATGAAGCTCGCCCGCTCCCTTTCAGGCGAACAAAGCGAGAACCAAAGCGCCCCTCAGAGTGAGCCGGAGAGTAGCCCGAACGCCGCGGGCGACACCGGCTTCTCTGGGGTATTTGACCCTCAGATAATGAGTTTTCTCGGTTCGGCGCTGAAGGAATACAGCTCGCCGAGTGACAAAACCGCTTTAATTGCCGCGATAAAGCCTTATCTAAAGAATGAGAGACGTCAAAAAGTCGATAAAGCACTGCAGATAGCAAAACTTGCGAAAATCGCAAAAAACGTTATACCCGAACTCGGAGGCTCAAAAAATGTATAACAGATATACAAGCCGCTGCAAGGAATATTGCAGGACGGAGCCGAAGCATGAGCCCGGCCACCGTGGTCACGGCGGCTATCCGCCGCCGCCACCGCCACCGCGGGAGGCTCAATCCAAAACTCCCATATTAGGCGGCATTAACAGCCTGCTCTCGCCGTTTCTCAGTTTTCTGCCAAAGGATCTTGACTTTGGCGATATTATGCTTTTCGGAATACTGTTCCTGCTTTTTCTGAAAAACGGCGACGAGGAATGCCTGATTATTCTTGCAGTTATGCTTTTTATGAAATAAATTCACTTTATTGCTTAATAGCTTTTTAGCTTTATTATATAATATTGCCTAATTCACCGGCGGCGCAAAGCACCGCCGGTGAATTACAAGTCACGATATACTATCCGCATTGCGGATAGTATATTGCGCATGTGTGCACTCTGTGCACACGCGCTAAGAAATAAGCCGCGGCGCGGGACGCGCCGGTGGCATGTAATATCATAAACATAGTTTATGATATTACGCTCTTCCCGTCCGGCAGAACAAACTTATCGTCCGGCGGCATATTAAGCGATACGTTAGCGGCGGCCATACTGTATATCAGTGTCTCGCCGTCATAGGTCTCCGCCGCAAAAAGCAGCCCAGTAGAGACAGAAATATAATATATATCGATATAACCAAGCTCTCCGGTATGAGCCCTGACGAAAATGCAGGGCTCATCATTTTTCTTTTCAAAGCCTGCTTCCAGTATATCCGTTTTATTAATACTGAGAACATCCTCGTAGGTCGGAATCATTTGATAATCGTCGGCGGCGATTTCATCTCCCGGCTTGCCTGTAAAATAACTGGACTCACCATCATACCAGAGATAAAGTTTATCCTGAGTTACTATTGTTTCCTTCTTGTACTTTGATTTCAAGGCTTTCAGGGAGGTTCTGACCGCTCCCTTCTTAGACCAGGTTGACACCTCGTATTTAGACTTGTCATCTGACCAAAAGGATTCAATAACAATATCCTGAGAAAAGCTCTCCGGCCTCTTTAGGGTGCTTACCACAGCCTGAACGTTTTCAGGCGTAACCTTGAGTGAGGTTATCCACGAATTTCCGGAGCTGTTCGAGCCTGAGGGATTGTTCGCATCGCCCGTTGCAACCGGAGGGGGGAGCGAAACCTCCACGGTATGCTCGGAACTATAGGAAAAAAACAAAAAAAGAGCTACAGCAAAAAAAACCACAAGGGTGCCGGTCAAGGCAAAAACCATCGTCTTATTACGGCCCATTTCCTTCTCCGGCTCCTTCCTTAATAAGTCAAACAGAACTCTCTTCAGGACATAAAATCCCTAGGTTTATCTTCCTTCAGCCCAAAGCTCCACAGTATTGCCTCCGCTATCCTCTCGCAGGCTCTTCCGTCGCCGTAGGGATTCACGGCCTTAGCCATTTTATCGTAGCTTTCAGGGTTGCTCAGAAGCTCTGACGCAAGCTCAAATATCTCGCTTTCATCGACGCCCGCGAGCTTTACGGTACCTGCCGCGACGGCTTCGGGGCGCTCGGTTTCGCGCCTTAATACCAGCACCGGCTTTCCAAGTGCGGGAGCCTCCTCCTGAAGTCCTCCCGAGTCTGTCATGACCATGTAGCAGCGCGACATCAGCGTATGCATTTCGACGGTGTCAAGCGGCTCTATAAGCTGCACGTTCGGTACTTCCTCGAGAATCTCCGACGCGGCTTCACGGACGACGGGGCTCAGGTGTACAGGATAAATTATCTCCGTGTCCTTGAATGCTTCGGCCAGCCTTTTTACGGCCCTAAATATGTTTTGCATCGGTTCACCATAGTTTTCCCTGCGGTGGCAGGTCATAAGTATGGTCTTTTCGGGCAGTAAATCGGGGTTTTTGATGCATTTTAATGTAAAGTTATTTTTATTGTCAACAGTGTACTTCATAGCATCTATAACAGTGTTGCCGGTAATAAAAACGCCTTCCCCAACCCCCTCTTTTTCTAGGTTTTCCGCGTTGTTGCGGGTCGGGCAAAAGTGCAGGTCAGCAATCGAGCCGACGAGCTTTCGATTCATCTCCTCTGGAAAGGGAGAATACTTGTCATAGGTGCGAAGCCCAGCCTCGACATGTCCGACCTTAATTTTCGAATAAAAAGCCGCCAAAGCGCCGGAAAAGGCTGTAGACGTATCACCATGTACCAAAACAAGGTCTGGTTTTTCGGTTTCAAAGACGCTCTCGAGCCCCTTAAGGACCCTTGTGGTAATGTCTGAAAGCGTCTGTCCCTTGGCCATTATGTCAAGGTCATAGTCCGCCTTTATCCCGAAGGTATCGAGCACAGAATCGAGCATTTCGCGGTGCTGAGCCGTGACACAGCAGAGGCTCTCTATTTCAGGATGCCGCTTAAGCTCAAGAACCAGCGGCGCCATCTTTATTGCCTCAGGCCTTGTGCCGAACACGGACATAACTTTTATCTTTTTCATATAAACACAACCATTCCTCACTTGAAAAAAGTAAGTATACTTGCTTCAAGCTTGCCTTCCTCCTGCTACCTCTCCGAGCTGTCTTTTCCGTCGCTGTCGCCGTTGTCTATTTCGCTGTCGTTCTTCATGCGCTCCTCGAAATACGCCTGATAAGTGGTCTTAGTAACAAAAGCTGTTACTGCGATCGCGACGGCGAAGGTTACTATAATAAGTATAGCCCTCATAAGTCCGTTTGTTGTAAGCACAACCGCAACCAGTCCGAGCAGGGCGCTAACGGAATACAAAATCGCAACTGCCTGCTTTTGGGAAAGGCCCATATCGATAAGCCGGTGATGGAGGTGTCCCCTGTCGGCGTGCATCGGGCTTTGCCCCTTGAGTATCCTTCTGATGAAGGCAAATGCAGTGTCGAAAAGCGGGAAGGCAACCACCAGAAAGGGCACGACGAAGGAAACAAGCGCGTAGAACTTAAACAGTCCTATAATCGAAACCGTCGCCAGAACATAGCCCAGAAGCAGCGAGCCTGAGTCCCCCATGAATATCTTTGCAGGATTTAAATTGTAGGGCATAAAGCCAAGACAAGCGCCCACAAGTCCCGCCATGACTATAGCGATGTTGTCATTCGCGATGTTGTCAGATACAACTATGGATATGACGAGCATCACGATCGAGCTTATCGCGGATACGCCGACGGCCAAACCGTCCAGCCCATCGATTATGTTAACCGAGTTTGTAATCGCGACTATCCAAAAAATCGTTATCGGTATCGCGAGGAAGCCGAGAGAGAAGAATTCTCCCGAGCCAAAGAAGCTGAGGGTTGAAAGAAATTCGATTTTAACCCCGTGGTATACGGCGATAAGCGCTGCAAGTATCTGAAACACAAGCTTAACCATCGCTTTTAGCTGCACGATATCGTCTATTACTCCGACAACGACAACCACGACAGCGCCCAGAAGCACGCCCTGAAGCTGTTTATCGATCACAGAAAAGAGAACTACGCTTAAAACAAATCCGAGAAAAATCGCGAGGCCTCCGAGTCTCGGTATCGGCTGTGTGTGTATGCGCCTTGCGTCCTTGGGGACGTCTATGGCGCCAACCTTATGTGCAAAGCTTTTTGCTATCGGCGTCGTCGCAAAGCTTATTGCGAACGCGACGGCAAGCGTTATTACTAGGTTTAACAGGAATTTTGTTTCATCGGACATGGTACCACTCCTTAATTGCTCCAGGTAAGCACTGATTTAATCGAGTCGGATGGATGAGTGCGAGAAATTTCTGTCAGTTTGTCAAAAAAACGTAGGCAATACTTTGTGTATTAACGAGGCTTTTTGGGCAAAATGGCGGGAATTTATCCGCTCAAACGCCGACACGGTTAATCAGTGATTAGCTAATACTATCGTTCAACGAAGCCTATTTTTTTATAAACCTTTCTGAGAGTTCTTGACGCGGCCCGCGCTGCGCGCTCTGCGCCTTCTCTGCAGACGGTTTCAAGATACGCCTTATCCTTTATAAGGCGCTCGGCTTCCTCCCTGATCGGGCGGAGCATTTCAACAACTGCCTCCCCGACCTCGGGCTTGAAATCGCCGTAACCCTTTCCTTCAAACTGAGCCTCTATCTCGGCAAAGCTCTTCCCTGTCGCGA
>CAYQMY010000124.1:0-2650 GCA_964418735.1 uncultured Oscillospiraceae bacterium
TTTTTAGCCGATTTGACAAAAAATCTGACTGCGCAATCCCGCACTTAGAATTGTGCGGTGTTGCCTTAGAGCACAGGAGTTTTTGCTTTGAAGGAATTTCTAAAGAAAAAAGGCTCAATAGTTATTGCGGCGGCTGTACTGCTTTCGATAGTGCTGGGCCTTACCGCGCACTCGATCAGCGGGACGAGCTTCGCCTCCGGAGCTGTGAACGCCGTAATGCGTCCTATTGGCAGCGGCGTTGCCGTGCTTGCCGATTTCTTCGAGGAAATATACGGCTATATGTTCAAATTCGACCGTCTTAAGACTGAAAACGAGGAGCTAAAAACCCGTGTCGCCAAGCTGGAGGAGCAGGTGCGCGAAAATTCGGCGGCCGTGGATGAAAACGGACGCCTGCGCGAGCTTTTGAAGCTCAAGGAGAAGCACTCCGATTTCGAGCTTGAAACGACGAAGATTATATCCTGGGGCGCCTCGAACTGGACCTCGACCTTTACGATTAATAAGGGCAGCAATTCGGGAATAGAGCTGTATGACTGTATTGTTACCGAAAACAGTTATCTTGTCGGGCAGATAATAGAGGTCAATGCTAACAATGCCTTGGCTCGCACCATTATCGACCCCAATATGAGCGCTGGCGCCCTCATTGACAGGACGGGAATTGCCGCAGTAGCCAGCGGATACTTTGAATACATGACAAAGGGCAACCTTAAGCTCACCTTTATACCAAACGGGGCCACGATAGTTAACGGAGACGTTATAACGACTTCAGGAAAGGGTCAGTCCATTCCCAAGGGCCTCGTGATAGGCAAGGTGGTAGATGCAGGCTTCGAAGCCTCGGGACAGACGCAGTACGCGGTGTTGCAGCCTATGGTTGAGATCAGCGGGCTTTCCCAGGTTTTTGTCATCAAAAGCTTTAATATTGAGGATTAACGATGAACAAATCAACAGTTAAGAGACTGGGACTTAACGCAGTATTCCTGATAGTGCTTTACATACTTCAGGCTTTTGCGTTCCCACGCGTTGCGATATGGGGCGTAAAACCGCTGATAATTCCTGTGGCTGTAATCGGCGTGGGCTTTTTCGGCGGCGGGCTCTGGGGAGGAGTGTTCGGTATTTTCGCGGGAATATTCTGCGATACCGCGTATAATTCGACTGTGTTTTTTACGTTCGTTCTGCCTTTTTTGGGACTCGCGGCTGGTATTGTGTCGGAATATATGCTGCTTCCCGGCGTGCTGTCCTACCTGATATCGGCATTTTTGGGGCTGGTTATCGTATCCTTTTTGCAGACCTTTCCGCTTTTGACGTTTCAAAATGTAAGCCCTATTGAAATAGGCAGAGTAATATTGCTGCAGACGGCGTATTCTCTTCTTTTTGTATTTGTACTCTATTATCCGATACGCCTTATTTCCGCTCCTAAGTAACCACTGAGGTGAAAAAATGAAGATTAAATCGGCACGAATATCAATACTAGTCATAATTCTTGCGATAATTATTTCGATATATTCGACGTCTTTGTATGAGCTTCAGATCATAAAGGGCAAGGATTATTACTACGAATCGCTCAACTCAATTGTCACCTCCTCTACCGTCGAGGCCTCAAGAGGAGAGATTCTGGACCGTTACGGAAATGTACTGGTATCAAACCGCACAAGCTATAACGTCACGATCAACCATTCGGTGCTGACGAACACGGACAATCCCAATAAAATACTCCGTCAGCTCGTTAAAGTCTGCAATGATTATAACGTAAAATATACTGATACTCTTCCGATTTCTGACGCTGAGCCGTACTCCTATAAGGAAAACATGACGGAAAGCCAGAAAAATCTGCTTGATAAATATCTGCAGTACTTTGAATACAAGAGAACTCCCTCGGCAGAGCTGTTTATGGACTTTTTAAAGGATCACTACAAAATAGCCGAAACCTATACTGAGGCAGAGGCGAGAATGATTGCAGGCCTTCGCTACGAGCTTGAGCTGCGCCTTATTATTTCAACCGCCGAATACATCCTCGCCAAGGATGTGGGAATCGATTTTATTTCTGCTGTGCTTGAGCAGAACCTAACGGGCGTCCAGATTAAGACCGTCTCTGCTCGGGAATACCACACGCCCTACGCGGCGCATATTCTCGGAAGTGTCGGACAGATGGACCCTGAGGAATACGCCGAATATGAAAAAAAGGGTTACTCGATAGATGCGATTGTTGGAAGAAGCGGACTTGAGGCGGCGCTTGAACCCTATCTCAAGGGCACAAACGGCACGCGGACATCCACCGTTACATCTACCGGCGCCGTTACTAATGTAATATACTCCGAACCACCGATGCCCGGGGGCAACGTTATGCTTACGCTCGACATAGGGCTTCAGGGAGCGGTTGAAAAAATACTTGCCGAACAGATAACATTGCTCAACAACGCCAGAGCACCCGAAGATGAGAAAATACCGGGCGGCGCGGTCGTGGCTATACAGGTCAATACAGGCGAGGTACTGGCCAGCGCGTCATATCCGACTTATGATGTGGCTAAGTTTAACGAAGAATATGATACGCTCAAGGCAGATAAGTCGCTGCCGCTATTTAACCGAGCGCTGCAGGGCGTCTATGAGCCCGGCTCGACTTTTAAAATTATTACAGCCATAGCATCGATGCAAAACG
>CAYQMY010000124.1:2750-6673 GCA_964418735.1 uncultured Oscillospiraceae bacterium
GAAGAGCTCGGAACTCTTGCGACGCGCAGCTATAAGGAAAAGGTGGTCAGGGAGGATTGGTTCGGCGGCGATACACTTCAGGCTTCGATAGGTCAGTCATATAACATCTTTACGCCTATGCAGATCGCCTCCTATGCAGCGACTATTGCCAACGGCGGTACAAGATACAAGGCCCATTTTATGAAGGCTGTTAAGAGTTATGATTTTTCCTCCACAATCTACAGCGCGGACAGAGAGATAATGAGCACCGTAGACGCAAGCGAGGAAAATTTCAAGGCGGCTCAGCTCGGTATGCTCTACGTTACCACGCAGGGTACGCCGGCGGAGGTTTTCAAGGATTTTAATGTGCAGGTGGCCGCGAAAACAGGTACGGCACAGCTCGGTGAAGACCTCGCCAACAACGCTATTTTCATCTGCTATGCGCCTTACGATGACCCGGAGATAGCTTTGGCTGTCGTCGTAGAAAAGGGCGGCTCGGGCAACGCCATCGCAACCATCGCCAAGCAGGTGCTTGAGTACTACTTCTCGGCTCAGTCCAACAGCAAAACGACGCCCGGAGAAAATAAGCTTATCAATTAAGGAACCTCTGATCAATCCGCGCATCAGCAGGTTGTCGATTTAATCCGCAGCACCTTAAAATAATTATTGAAAAAGCACAGGGTATTATATATAATTAATCAATGACCGTTGGAGCTGAATAACATTTTTGGAGGAATTATGGGTAAGGTCATTGTCATTGCCTCCGGCAAGGGCGGGACTGGCAAAACGACAACAGCTGCCGCCTTGGCCTCGGCTCTGGCTGCGAAAAAAAACAGGGTGCTCTGCATTGACGCAGACATAGGCCTTAAAAATCTTGATTTGAGCCTCGGGCTTTCCGAAATGGCGCTTTCGGACTTCAGCGATGTTCTGGAGGGGCGCTCGAGTCTTGAGGAGGCTGCCGTTTCACATCCTCAGCTGCCGTCGCTGTATTTTCTTTCCGCTCCGTCACTGATGTCTGCGTCGGAAATAGACGATGAGAAGCTGAAGGACCTTCTTTCTGATGCAAGGCTTAAGTACGATTACTGCATAGTGGACTCACCAGCCGGAATCGGCAGAGGCTTTAAGCTGGCATCAGAGTTTGCCGACTCGGCCATTGTTGTAACTACTAATGACGCCTCAAGCTGCCGCGATGTGCAGCGCGTGGTAATGGAGCTGAGGGCTCTGGGCATAACAGACATATCTCTTGTAGTCAACAGGATACGTCCGCGGCTGTTTAAAAAAATGGGGCAGAACGTTGACGATATTATCGACGCGGTAGGCGCAAAGCTTATTGGCCTCGTGCCGGAGGACCGCTCCGTAATCATATCTGCGAATCAGGGTTCGCTTTTAATAACATATAAAACCGGAGGGGCGGCAGCGGCCTTCCAGCGCATCGCTAACCGTCTTCTGGGTGAAAGAATACCCGCAGGCGATATTAAACCTATTATTTGAAAGGTGGAATCACCGTGAACATTGCACTTTTGGCGCATGACAACAAGAAGGAATTAATGGTTCAATTCTGCATCGCCTATTGCGGTATTATGGCCGGGCATAATATATGTGCCACCAATACTACGGGGCGTCTTGTCGCCGAGGCGACAGGCCTGCCCATTACGCTCTACCTGTCCTGCAATCAGGGCGGCAATCAGCAGATAGGCGCGCGAATCGCGTACAATGAGATTGACCTCGTGCTGTTCTTCTGGGACACACAAACCACAGACTCCTCTAACTCGATTAACGACCTTGCGAGACTCTGCGATCAGTATAACGTGCCGTTCGCCTCGAACGTTGCGACTGCGGAGGTTCTTATCAGGGGCTTGCAGCGGGGAGATCTGGATTGGCGCGACATAGTCAATCCGAAAAAATAAGCTGGAGTTTTCTCGCCAGGCCATGGGCGTGATTACCTGATTTTCCTGGGGGCGGCTATTCGCCCCCTTACATTTATATCCGGGAAGGAATGTTTTGCTTGTCAGACTTGATTATTAAACCAAAGGGTACGAATGACGTTTTGCCGGGAGAGAGCTATCGCTGGCACCACATCGAAAACGTCCTTCGGAAAACAGCTGCGGATTTTGGTTACCGCGAGATACGTTTTCCGACTTTTGAGTATACGGAGCTTTTTGTCCGCGGTGTCGGCGACACTACGGACGTAGTTCAGAAGGAGATGTTTACCTTCTCTGACCGCGGAGGGCGTTCCATTACGCTTAGACCTGAGGGCACGGCCTCTGTCGTGCGCAGCTTTCTTGAAAATTCACTTTACGGTGCCGGACTGCCCGTGAAGAGTTACTATATCGCCCCGAACTTTCGCGGCGAGCAGCCGCAGGCGGGCCGCTACCGCGAGTTTTACCAGTTCGGAGTCGAATATATAGGCTCACCCTCGCCAACCGCCGACGCGGAGGTAATGGGAATATACACGGCGATACTTGAAAGGCTCGGAATTAAAAATATTAAGCTTAACATAAATTCCATAGGCTGCCCGAAATGCAGGCCGAACTTCCATGCCGCGCTCAAGGCCTACTTTGAGTCGAAAAAGTCTGAGCTTTGCGGAACCTGTCTCGACCGTATGGATAAAAATCCGATGAGAATACTGGACTGTAAGAGCCCGGTATGCAAGAAGATTGCGGCGGACAGCCCTGTGGGGCTCGATTTCCTCTGCGATGAGTGCAGAGAGCACTTTGAAAAGACAAAGGCAATGCTGGACACTATGGGAATAAACTACAGCATCGACCCGAAGATTGTCCGAGGCCTTGACTATTACACCAAAACCGTATTCGAGTTTATTTCCTCCGATCTCGGCGCACAGAGCACGGTCTGCGGCGGCGGAAGGTATGACGGACTCGTCGAGACTCTCGGCGGACAGCCGACTCCGGGTCTTGGCTTTGCTTCCGGACTCGAAAGACTGCTGATGATAATGGACGCGCAGGGGATTGTTATTCCGGAGCCCGAGGGCTGCCGAATATTTATTGCCGCTCTCGGAGAGAAGGCGGACATGCCGGTTCAAAAGCTTGTGCACGACCTTAGGAAAAAGGGCGTTCAGGCTGAGCGCGATACCACAGGGCGCGGGCTTAAGGCGCAGATGAAGTATGCGGACAAGCTTGGTGCTGCCTACAGCATGGTAATCGGCGACAACGAGCTTGAGGAGGGCAAGTCGAAAATTAAGGATATGTCAACAGGCGGCCATTTTGAATGTCTGCTGACGGCCGAAGATATCAAAAACGCGATTATGTAATTAGGAGATAACGATATGGATACTCTCTATGGTTTTAAACGTACGAATTACTGCGGTGAACCGAGAATTTCGGAGGCGGGGAAAACCGTTTCCGTCTGCGGCTGGGTACAGCGCCGCCGCGACCTCGGCAGCCTTATTTTTATAGACCTGCGCGACAGAACAGGAATTTTGCAGCTTGCCTTTGACGACAATACCGCGAGGGATATCTTCGACAAGGCGTTTTCCGTCCGCTCGGAGTATGTGCTTGCAGCAACCGGCGTAATCAGGGAGCGCTCCTCAAAGAATCCGGAGCTTCCGACGGGGGATATCGAGCTTGAGGTTACCGAGCTTCGCGTAATTTCTCAGTCCGAAACGCCGCCCTTTGAGATAATTGACAACTGTAATGCGGGTGAGGCGCTTCGCCTCAAGTACCGCTACCTTGACCTCCGCCGTCCGGCTTTGCAGAAGAACATTCTTCTGCGCCACAAGGTCGCAAAGGTCACAAGAGACTACTTTGACGAAAACGGCTTTATAGAGATTGAAACTCCGATGCTTATAAAGTCAACGCCCGAGGGCGCGCGCGACTTTATCGTTCCGAGCCGCGTCCACAAGGGCAGCTTTTACGCCCTGCCGCAGTCGCCCCAGCTTTATAAGCAGCTTTCGATGGTTGCGGGCTTTGACCGCTACATGCAGATAG
>CAYQMY010000125.1:0-6654 GCA_964418735.1 uncultured Oscillospiraceae bacterium
ATACGCTGGCTCACTCATCGCCGAACGAGTGGCTCCCAAACGCCGAATTATTCAGATAGTGGCCGCATAATATGTGACCCCATTTTTCACAAAGTGACCGTGCTTGAAAAGGACGGAGCAAAGCTTTATGCTTTTTACAAATATAATAGGGGAGAAGGAAGGATTAAAAACACAAAAATAACTCTTGCGAAGCCTGATGGCAGTTGGGCGGAGGAATACGATTCTATAGTTACCTCAAGCAGTGGAATGGAGTATACACATCTAAAGCAAGGGGAATATCCCTTGTCACTCAGCTGGAGACCTAGCCAACCCTTAGAAAACATAAGCATCTGTAAGAACGGTAAATGGGGTGCCATCGATTACTACGGCAAAGAAATTCTGCCCTGCGTTTATAACGCTCCGCTTTGTTTTGCCGAGGGTCTGGCTTCGGTGCTATCAGAAGACTACAAGCAAGTCAACTTTATCGACAGCACGGGAAAGACAGTCTTTGGACCCTATCTGACGCCACCTAAGCAGAACAATACCTCAGAAAATAATCCTGGCTCACTTCCGCTTAACAATGGGCTAGTTTTTTACGAGGGTCTAGTAAGGTTTTATAGGGACGGAAAATTCGGAGTCATCGACAAAAGCGGAAAAATAATAGTCGAGGCTAAGTACGATTATATTTCCTCGTTTTACGACGGCACTGCAATGTTTATCTCTGACGGCAAGGCGGGTATTCTCGGCAAGGACGGTGAGGTGCTGCGCGAACCAGCGGAAACGAAGACATTTTCAAATGATAAGCTAAGGAAAACGCAGAAGTATTATAGCGATAATGGCAGCGTGATATTGAAGCTTACAAACGGAGAAAAGCGTTTTGACGGGAAATATAACGTATATGAACTCTCTAACGGCAACTTCTTTTTATCGACTCGCACGGGTAGCTCATCAGTGTGGATGATAATAAACACCTTAGGCGAAACAATTGCAGGACCATTTAATGTTAGTGGAAATGCTAGTCCTTATTTGCGCGGTATAATCTGCGTGACCGAGCCCGAACCTTACGATGCTAGGCTATGGGAATATTGGATAACAGTGTACGATCAAACTGGCAAAAGGATTCTGCCCGGCGAATATCTTTCGGTAATGCCTTTTGATGGACGATATTTGGTTCGAACTGATACCACCGCTGGACTTATGGACGAAAGCGGCAACTGGGTAATCAAAGTACCGCTCTTTGAATATATGGGTGACTAGAACAATAATTTATCTTAACTTAATAGAATAGAAAGGGAAGTCTTAATAATGAAGCGTATATTGTCGATACTGGTTGCTTGTGCAATTATCGCAACGTTTTCTGCCTGTCAGACTGTTAATCCGTCTCCAACAGCAACCCCATCAAATTCACCGCAGCCAACAGCCGCAGCCACGCCGACACCTGAGGGATTTAAGTTCACTAAGTCTAATATGCCGCGTATCGACGGCTCGACAGCGACGATACCGCTTATCTCGGCTGTGCGCTCCGTTCTGCTCGGCGCGCCTAGAGAAGACAACACCGCCGTTTCGGGCACTGATAACGCATATCTAAAGCTTATAAACGGTCAGACCGACATTCTGCTGGTTTATGCACCTGCGCAGGCCTCGCTGGATTCCGCCAAGAACCAGAATGTTAAGCTTGAAATGGCTCCTATAGGGAAGGACGCGCTGGTGTTTCTCGTAAATAAGAAAAACCCAATTAACAGCCTCACGGAAAAGCAGTTGGTCGATATATATTCCGGCAAGACATTAAACTGGAAGGATCTCGGAGGGAAAGATGCGGAGATACGCGCCTATCAGCGCCAGCTTCTTTCCGGCAGCCAAACCATGATGGATAAGCTCGTTATGAAGGGAACTCCTATGGCGAAGGCTCCGGCTTCTTTTGTCATCGGTGAAATGGGCACTCTTGTGGACGCCGTTGCAGTATATGACGGCGCTGAAAACGCTATCGGTTATAATGTTTACTATTATGTCAGCCGCATGAAGCTAGACGAAAATGTAAGGCTTTTATCGGTGAACGGAATAGCGCCTTCTACCAAATCAATTTCTTCGGGCGATTATCCCTTTGTCAACGATTTTTACGCCGTAATCCGCTCAGACGCACCGAAAAACAGCCCACAGCGTATTCTTTTTGATTGGATACAATCTGAAGAAGGACAGACGTTCGTGGGTCACGAGGGCTATGCCACGGTTAAGTAATGTGAATAACTACAATAAAGAAACGGCTCATCAATGATGAGCCGTTTTAGCCTGTCAATAAACTCCCTCGCAGGATATATAAAAATCAATATTTCCGGGAATTCACTTATCGGAAATATACCACAGCCCGCGCAAATCGTGCGCGACCGGGGGTATCGCGGCGTAATCCGCGTATCTAGGGGGAATTAGATTCCCCCTATAAGTTATGTTTAAATAAGATTGTCTTCAAGCACAGAAAGCTCTTCGCTGAGGGCCTTGGGCAGCTTGTCACCGAATTTTGAATAGAAATCCCTGATACCGGATATCTCTTCGCGCCAAAGGTTCTTATCGACGCTCAGGAGGCCCTGGAGCGTTTCCTTCGAAATTCCGGATTCTTCGATATTGATATCGTCAGCCTTCGGGATATATCCGATGGCGCACTCGTCAGCCTCGATCTCGTTAAAGCATCTTGAGATTATCCACTCGAGGACGCGCATATTGTCGCCGAAGCCCGGCCAGATGAAGTTGCCGTTATCATCTGTTCTGAACCAGTTGACGTTAAATATTTTCGGCTGATTGGGGATAAGCTTGCCCATATTGAGCCAGTGCTGCCAGTAATCACCCATGTTATAGCCGCAGAAGGGAAGCATAGCCATCGGATCTCTTCTTACAACGCCGACAGCGCCCGTAGCCGCCGCAGTAGTCTCGGAGGCCATGATGGAGCCCACGAACACGCCGTGCTGCCAGCTGCGGCTCTGGTAAACCAGAGGAGCGGTCTTGGCGCGTCTTCCGCCGAATATGATAGCCGAAATGGGAACACCCTTCGGGTTGTCAAACTCGGGAGAGATACAGGGGCAGTTCTTCGCAAGGGAAGTGAAGCGTGAGTTCGGATGAGCGCCCTTTTCGCCGGATTCGGGGTCCCAGGGCTCGCCCTTCCAGTTTTTTGCTCCCTTGGGCGGATTCTTATCGAGGCCTTCCCACCATACCGTGTTCTCAGCCGTATGTACGACATTAATAAATATTGTATCGCGCTTTGTTGACTCAAGCGCATTCGGGTTTGATTTCGCGTTAGTTCCGGGCGCAACTCCGAAAAAGCCGTTCTCCGGATTTACGGCCCAAAGACGTCCGTCAGCGCCGATGCGCAGCCATGCAATGTCATCGCCTACGCACCAGACCTTATAGCCCTTCCTGCGATAAAGCTCTGGCGGGATCAGCATCGCAAGATTTGTCTTGCCGCAGGCGGAGGGGAAAGCCGCCGTAACATAACGAACCTCGCCCTGCGGATTCTCTATGCCAAGAATAAGCATATGCTCTGCCATCCAGTTTTCCTTGCGGCCGAGGTTCGAAGCAATTCTGAGTGCAAAGCACTTCTTTCCCAGAAGAACGTTTCCGCCGTAGCCGGAATTAACGGACATGATGGTATTGTCCTCAGGGAAGTGGACGATATAGCGCTTCTCTGCGTCGAGATCAGATTTCGCGTGCAGACCTTTTATGAAATCAGGACTGTCGCCGAGAGCTTCGTAAACCGCCTTGCCCATTCTGGTCATAATAGCCATGCTGGTGACAACGTAGATGGAGTCGGTAAGCTCAATGCCGTATTTTGCGAAAGGAGAACCCACGACGCTCATTGAATAGGGGATAACGTACATTGTACGGCCCTTCATCGCACCGTTGTATAGTGCTTTGAGCTTTGCGTACATTTCCTGAGGATCCATCCAGTTATTAGTTGGACCTGCGTCCTCCTTGTTTTTGCAGCAAATAAAGGTGCGGTCTTCTACACGGGCAACATCGTTGATTGCTGAACGGTGCAGATAGCAGCCGGGAAGTTTGTTTTCGTCAAGCTTGATGAATTCTCCGGTCGCCATAGCCTCGTGTCTCAGCTCCTCAAGCTGCTCCTGCGAACCGTCAATCCATACGATCTTGTCCGGCTGTGTCATCGCCGACATCTCGGCAATCCAGTCAAGAACATATTTGTTTGTGGTGAGTGCCATTAAAACGCCTCCTAAAAATTTGTAACAAGCAATATTAAAATATTATACAGGCTTGAGTAAAAAAACAAGGCAGAAAAATGTCATTAAATACAAAGAAATTTCCTATAAATACTCCTCAATAGCATTTGCGATTTTTGCAAATCCGCAAGTATCGAGAGCCTCACCCCTCAAATTTTCGGAGTAACCGCAGCCTTTTATAATCTCTATAAGCTGATTTTTCGAGATTTTGTCTTGAAATGCGGCAAAAAGACCGTTTGCCAGAGTTTTTCTCCTCTGAGAAAATGAAGCTTTTACAACCTTAAAAAACAATTTTTCATTATTGATTTCAGCAGGGGGGAGTACCCTTTTTTTGAGCGATACAACGGAGGACCAGACCTTGGGCGCTGGTATAAAAGAGCTCGGGGGTACATCAAAAAGTATACTAGGTTCAGTATAGTAGTTTACATATACTGTAAAAGCTCCGTAATCCGCCGTATCTGGCTTGGCGCAGATTCTGCGGGCAACCTCGCGTTGAATCATGACTGTAATATTGTCGAAACAGCTCGAGTCAATTAATGCCGATAAAAGCGGAGACGTTATGTTATAAGGAATATTTGCGCATACAACGGGACTAAGACCGGAAAGCTTTTCTGCAACAAGCTGCGAAAGATTAATTTTAAGAGCGTCCGCATTTATAACCTCGGTATTCTGACAAGGCTTTAGAGTTTCATCCAAAACTGGAAGCAGAGACTTGTCAAGTTCGATTGTTATAACCTTGTCGGCGTTGTTTGAAAGCCTAACAGTTAGGCAGCCGATTCCCGGACCGATTTCAATAACTCCGCAGGATTTATCGATACCTGATAGCTCAACTATTTTTTGAGGTATCAGCTCGTCTATGAGAAAATTCTGTCCCATAGACTTTGAAAAGCGAAAGCCGTGCCGGGAGAGTAAATTTTTGATATCGTTAATATCACAAAGGTTCATAATATAATCCGCCTGAAATTTCAATATTTTTCGAGAGAGGGGTGCAGTAAAACGCAGACCATATTAAACAAAATAAAAATTTTGTTTAATATGGAGTAGGGGTTATATAAGAAAAACCCCCAACGGCCTTGATTATACTACTATTTCAGGGATTCTGCAAATTTATCAATTAAATTGAACAAAAAAACTGAAATGCGTAATCACCATATTTTCAATTTTGCAGCTTTTGATTTATATGGTAGGCTGTGCTGTTCACTAAACTTCAAATTGATTTGTCTTCCTGCAAAATACTTTTTATGTATTTCTGCTTTAGCTTGAATATTTAAATAATTAGCCGCTATCGCCGCATTATTCAGCGTCCATTATTTTATATATGCTCGAAGATCGTTAACCCGTCAAAAAAGCAGGCAAGCTTCTTACTTCCCTGCTTTTTCTTAAATTTGTTAAATTTATTTGTTTTTGGCAATTATATAGTCTGCTATTGTATTGACATCCTTATTTTTTACTGTCGTATTGATTTCGCTGTCCAGCTTCGTATCGTTGGCGAATGAGCCGTCAGCTTTTTGAAAAAATACTGTAGCAGCCTGAAGACCGGAACCGTCGTTGTCTGCGACAATTATGATTATATCCTTCTTTTCGTCCATATTCAAATCTTCGAACTAAACAGCTTTTACATCGACGCTGTAAGGCAGAACCGCGTTAAACTCGTACAGAATATCGCCGTTTTCAGTAGTAAGGTAAAAAACCACAGGTATATGCGCTCCGCCGGTCAGTTTACCGGACACAAAGTTCACATTGCCCCACGAATTTAAATCTATATTAAAGGTCTGTTCTTTTATAAGGCTTAATCCCTTAACATCTTTTAGATTTTTGCTGTTGCTTGGTGTGGCAGTGGCCGGAGACTGTGTCTCTGCCGGTTTTGCTGCTGGCTGTGTTGCCGACGGCGCTGCCGAAGCTTGTGCTGCAGCAGTATTTAAGGGCTTTTGCTGGTTGTTGCTCATGCCGCAGGCACTCATACTAATTATAAGCACTGCGACAATAATCGAAATCGCTGTTTTCTTTAACAAAACTTTCACCTGTTTCAAAACGTAATATGCTGGGTATTTTACACCCTTTATCCTGCAATGTAAAGTATAAATGTCAAATACAAAGCTCAAAAAATAAAAAACACACCGAAAATCGGTGTGTTTTCTTGTCCTTATCTAATCAAAATCTATCTCTGTCTGGAGAAACAATCGCTGCAGTAAACAGGACGATCGGATTTCGGCTGGAAAGGAACCTTTGCTTCGCGGCCACAGGAAGCGCATATTGCTGTATACATCTCTCTGGGAGCGGAGCCGCCGTTCTTGCGGGCATTTCTGCAAGACTTGCATCTCTGGGGCTCATTCTGGAAACCTTTTTCAGCGTAGAAATCCTGCTCACTTGCAGTGAAGATAAATTCTGCACCACAGTCTTTGCAAATAAGGGTCTTGTCTTGATTCATTGAATAATAGTCCTCGTTTTTTTA
>CAYQMY010000126.1:0-6642 GCA_964418735.1 uncultured Oscillospiraceae bacterium
CCCGGTCGCGCACGATTTGCGCGGGCTGTGGTATTTTTCCGAGAAGTGAATTCTCAGAAAAATTATTTAAATTTTCCCTACGAGGGAGTTTGCTGACATACTGAACGGCGCCAGCTTAAAGCTGACGCCGTTTTGAGTTATGCTTTTGGTTTATGCTTTTGTGTTAAGAGCTCTGTCCAGCCACACCGAGGCAACGTCCATGGCTTCGTAAAGACCGTTCTTTTCAGTCTTCTTCACGACTCTGTCTCTGGACTTTATGTCCGGGTCTGTCAGCTGAAGCTGCAGTGAAACCTTCGTAGCTACAGGCAGATCCTTTACCGTGGTTTCATTCATTATCTGGATCATAACGATATATTTATCGGACATGTTTCCGAAATATATGAGATTGTCCTTGCGGCGCAGTGGGTAGCCCTTGTATTCAAGCGCTTTTTTTTCTGGCATAGAGTGCCTCCTATTGTACGTCTTTTTTCAGGTAGCTCTCAACAAGCTCCTGCAGCAATTCATCCCTGTCCAGCCTGCAGATAAGCGTACGGGCGTTATTATAATTTGTGATATAGGTCGGGTCCTCGGAGAGAATATATCCTACCAACTGGTTGATGGGGTCGTAGCCTTTTACTCGCAGGGCTTCGTAAACCGCGTTGAGAATCTCGTTTATCTCACGCTTGCGGTCAATCGCCTTGAATTGACGGGTATAATCCTCCATATCCAGACCTCCTTACCGTTTAAGAATGATTTGCAGATTAATTATAACAAAGATAAATTCGGCTGTAAAGTGCTGTAAGACATTTAATTCTAATTATCTGATTTGAGCGTTGATAGCTGTTTGAAGCTGCTTTAAGATGTTTTCCATGCGCGGAGCTATATCTGCATCGGTCAGGCTCTGCTCCTCGGAGCAAAATTCAAGCGAGAACGCCGCGCTTTTTTTGCCCTCAGGAATAGGCGAGCCAGTGTATACGTCAAAGAGGCTTACGTTCCGGAGCAGAGCGCCGCCCGCGGTCATAATATGCTTTTCGATAACAGCGACTGGAATTTCGCAGTCGCAGACAATCGCGAGATCGCGGTAAACGGAGGGGAAGCGCGAAAGCGGCTTATAGGTCGCATCCGGCTGCCTTACCTCGAGAAGAACGCCCAAATCAAGCTCTGCCGCAAAAACAGGTAAATCAATGCCGTAATTGTCCTGAACCTTCGGATGAATCTGCCCAATCATTCCGAGAACTTTTCCGCCGCAGGAAACCTCCGCGCAGCGGCCGGGGTGGAAGGAGGCGTTATCCGTAACGGCCGTGTATTCGACTCCGCCGACGCGGAGGGTATTAAAGAGCGCTTCAACACAGCCCTTGAGGGTAAAGAAGCTCTCCTTTTGACCGTATGCGCCCAGCACAAGCATTGTGCGCTCATCCGAAAGTATAGCCCCGTCTTTGGGAATATATACTTTGGAAAGCTCATAAAGGCGGGCTTCCTTGTTGCGGTAGCTGCTGTTGCGGCCCAAAACCTCCATCATGGAGGGGAGACCCGTCATACGCATTACCGAGGTGTCGTCTCCGAGAGGATTGAGAATTCTAAGGCTCTTTCGGATAGGTGAAGCAGCTGGAATAAGCATTTTGTCGTAATCGGAGTCGCCGATGAAGGAATAGGTCAGGATTTCCGAAAAGCCTATGCCGCGGCAGAGCTCATTAAGCTTGCGCTCAAAGGTCTGCTTTTCGTTGAGCCCGCCCTGAACGGCTGCGCCGCGAAATACCGTCGGCTCGATTACGTTATAGCCGTAGAAGCGTGCAACCTCTTCGGCGATATCGGAAAAGTGCGAAATATCGGAGCGCCAGGAGGGGACGGTGATAATACTGTTTTCAACCTTGAAGCCAAGATCGCTGAGAACTTTAATCATGTAGTCCTCGGAAATGTCCGTGCCGAGCAGAGCGTTGATTTTGGAAGCCTCAATCGGAAGCGTGACTTCGTTTATATCCGCTGCCACGACGTCTATTATGCCGTCGACAACCTCGCCTGCGCCCAGCATTTCAACCAGCTCACAGGCACGCTGTACTGCGGGCAGAGTGTTGAGAGGGTCAAGACCCTTCTCGTAGCGTCCCGAAGCGTCGGTGCGCATTCCGAGAGCCGTCGCGGTCTTTCTTATGCTGACGCCGTTGAAGTTCGCGGACTCAAATACAATTGTGGTAGTCTCAGGCTTAATTTCGCTGTTGCCGCCGCCCATGACTCCGGCGACGCCGATAGGACGGTTTACGTCCGCAATGACTAGCATGTCGGTGGTAAGCTTTCTAAGATTGCCGTCAAGAGTTTCAAGCGTTTCGCCCTCGTTTGCTGTGCGCACGATAATCTGCTTTCCCTCAACGCAGGAATAGTCGAAGGCGTGCATAGGCTGGCCGTATTCGAGCATTACATAGTTCGTGATATCGACTATGTTGCTTATAGGCCGTATGCCGGAGGCCCTGAGGCGCTCGCGCATCCACTTCGGAGAGGGGCCGACCTTGATGTTCTTAACGACTCTTGAGGTATAGCGAGGGCAAAGCTTTCCGTTTTCAATTTCAACGTCCAGATAGTCTATGATATTGTCGCCGCTGCCCTTGACCTCAGGTGTTTTCAGCTTAAGCTCCGTACCGAAGGTTACGGCGCTCTCGCGGGCAAGACCTATGACACTTAGGCAGTCGGGGCGGTTGTTTGTGATTTCAAAATCTATTACGTTGTCGTCAAGGCCGACAACGGCTTTGATGTCGTCTCCGGGCTTGCAGTCCTCCTGAAGAATGAATATGCCGTCCTCCACTGCGTAGGGGAAATCGTGGAGGTCGAGACCGAGCTCCTTAAGGGAGCAGAGCATACCCTCGGACTTAACTCCGCGAAGGTTGCCCTTTTTAATCTTCACGCCGCCGGGGAGTGTGGAGCCGTGGAGAGCGGCGGGAACGAGGTCGCCCGCGCGCACGTTCTGAGCGCCGGTGACAATCTGTATTGGCTCTCCCTGACCTGCGTCAATCGAGCAGACCCAGAGGTGGTCGGAATCGGGGTGGCGCTCGATTGTAATGACCTTGCCGACTACAACCTTTGAAATCTCTTCGCCGGGAATATCTATAGCCTCGACCTTGGAGCCGGAGAGCGTCAGCGCGTCGGCGTACTCCTTGTCGGAAGCTTTTATGTCTGTGAATTCAGACAGCCATTTTCTTGAAAGTTTCATTATGACAATTCCTTTCATGTTACTCAAGTTACAAAATGACCATAAAAAAGGAATGGTCATAATGTGCATGATTTTCGGTTGCCGCGTAAGCGGCGAGAAAATCGCATTAATTAAATAAAGTTTGAACTTGTTTCAAACTTTCCCTCCTAAAACTGGCTCAGGAAACGCATATCGTTTTCGTAAATCAAACGCATGTCGCTGATTTGGAAACGGCGCATGGTCATGCGCTCAAGACCGACACCAAACGCAAAGCCCGAGTAAATGCTCGTGTCTATGCCGCAGCCTTCAAGCACCTTGGGGTGTACCATGCCCGCGCCGAGAAGCTCAATCCAGCCCTCGCCCTTGCACACGCGGCAGCCCTCGCCGTGACACTCGAAGCACTGTACGTCAACCTCGCAGGACGGCTCGGTAAAGGGGAAGTGGTGGGGTCTGAAGCGGGTTTTTGCGTCCTGACCGTAGAGGCGCTGTACCAGCGTGTTGAGTGTACCCTTGAGGTCGCCCATGGTGATGCCCTTGTCAACGACAAGACCTTCGATCTGATGGAACATAGGAGAGTGCGTAGCGTCAACCTCGTCCTTGCGATATACTCGGCCGGGTGAAATTATGCGTATGGGCGGCTTTTGCGTTTCCATAACGCGAACCTGAACGGGGGAGGTCTGGGGACGCAGCAGGACGGAGCTGTCTTCAGCTAAATAGAAGGTGTCCTGCCATTCTCTGGCGGGGTGCCCCTCACCGGTATTCAGCTTTGTAAAAGCATAATCAGAAAATTCAATTTCCGGGCCCTCGGCGACAGCAAAGCCCATGCCGGTAAATATGTCTATAGCCTCGTCGAGCACTATGGACATCGGGTGCTTTTTTCCGATGGTGACCGGGGTTCCGGGAATGGTCACATCAAGCTTTTCGGTTATAAGCTTCATTTCGAGAAGCTTTTCCGAGAGAGCAGCGGTTTTTTCGGAAATAGCCTCTTCGATTTTTGCGCGCACTTCGTTCGCGAGCTGGCCGATCAGGGGTCTTTCTTCGGCCGAAAGGCCGCCCATTTGCTTCAAAACGGCAGTCAGCGAGCCCTTTTTTCCGAGGTAGTTTATCCTGATCGATTCAAGCGCGCCGAGATCCGCGGCGTTTTCAACTGCGGCAAGAGAAGCGCCTTTGATTTCCTCAAGCAGTTTTTTCATAGCAATATCCTTTCCTTAGTAAGAAGTATATACAAAAATAAAAAGCCCTTTGTCCTCAAAGGGACGAAAGACTTCCGTGGTACCACCCAATTTCGGCATAAAACCGCACTTTTAGAGCCTTTATCGGGGCTAACCGCCGGGGATTGGCCGGAGCTCACGGGCGAACCAAGCGCGAAATCAGCAGGGCGCTTTCAGCCGGCGGCAGCCCCTCTCTATAGCCTTTCGTAACGCTATTTTCCCGATCATTGCCTTTAGTAAACACTGATTAATCCGACATCACCATCTTGGCGGGTCTAGCACCCCCACTCATCGTTAAAAAAGCTTGAAATAAAGCAATTATTCCTGCGCTTTTTTGCCTCGATTGGGGATGCTATCCCCACCAATCTGGCAATGCCATATTAAATCAGTGTTTACTTATATATCAATACTTTTTTGAATTTTATCACAACCGCTTTAACAAAACAAGATATAAATTGACTATTTTTGTATTAAGCATTATAATACTTAAATATATCATGATTTAAAATCATGATATATTTTGGCCATGTGCCGTTTTGCGACGGCACGGCCTTAAATCTTAGCGCTTCGGCACGTAGTGCCGAAATACGCGTATAATATCCGCTTTGCGGATATTATATCATGATTTAAAATCATGATATATTTTGGCCATGTGCCGTTTGCTACGGCACGGCCTTAAATCTTAGCGCTTCGGCACGTAGTGCCGAAATGCGCGTATAATATCCGCTTTGCGGTTATTATATTAATCTATTTTAGGGGCGTTTGTGCATGCATATAACTGAGATCACAAATGAAACGCTTAAGGGCGTGCTGCCTAAAAGAAGGCGGGACAGCAACAAGGGCGATTACGGTAAGGCGCTCCTGATTTGCGGAAGCGTCGGCTACACAGGCGCGCCGATTTTTGCGGCGGAAGCCGCAGTAAGAAGCGGTGCCGGACTTGTTTATCTGGGCGTCCCAAGCGATATCTATACGATTTCAGCGGTAAAATGCAATGAAGCCATGCCTTTTCCGCTGCCCTCCGACGAGAAGGGGCGGCTTTCGCGAAACGCCTCGGGTGAAATACTTGAAAGACTCAAAAGCTGCGACGTTTGTCTGATTGGACCGGGGCTTGGACGCTCCGACGGAGTGGCTTATGTTGTATCTCAGGTGATAAAAAGCTGCCGCATGCCGCTCATTATTGACGCAGACGGAATAAACGCCGCCGCAGAGAATATAAATGTATTGGACGAGGCGGCGTGTCCAATAATTCTGACACCGCACGAAGGCGAGTTTTTAAGGCTGGGCGGAAGTCTTTCCAAGGGAAGGGAGCAGGGCGCTTCTCATTTTGCGAGGGCCCATAAGTGCACCCTGATTCTAAAAGGAAACGGCACAGTGATAGCCTTTGAAGACGGAAGCGTTCTGCGGAACATGACGGGAAATCCCGGAATGGCCAAGGGCGGCAGCGGTGATGTGCTTGCCGGAATACTGACAGCGCTTGTGGGGCAGGGGATTTCGATAAGAGATGCCTGCGCGGTGGCAGTTTGGCTGCACGGGCGAGCCGGTGATATCAGCAAGGCCGAGCTTGGAGAATATTCGATGACGCCGACAGATCTAATTTATACGCTGCCGAAGGCTTTCAGAGAAATCTCGGCAGAAAAGGAGCTGAAAGAGCGTTGCGGCGAGTGGTAACACTTGCACTAACGATAGCGCTGTGCCTCTGCCTTTGCGCATGCGGCGGAAAGGGCGGCACGGATAAGTCGACTGAGGAGATCAGGTCGGAGTATTCGGGAACAAAAAGCATTACGATGATAGTAAGCGTTACGGCAGATTACGGGAACAGGGTCTATGAGTATAAGCTCCGCTGCGTCGGAAAGGACGATGCGATGGATATTGAGGTCATTGAACCCGAGGCTATTAAGGGTATTAAGGCTCATATCTCAAAGGAAGGAACAGGCCTTGAATTTGAGGGTGTGACCCTCGATACCGGAGAGCTTTTCGGCGACGGACTTTCACCTCTTGAGGCGATGCCGATGATGCTTAAGGCATGGAAGAGCGGTTACGCTACGGAAACATGGAAGGAAAAAATAAACGGAGCGCAGACGCTTGCGCTCAAGTTCGATCTCAGCAAGGCAGACGGCGCGAAGGAAACCACGCACATTGTTTGGTTCGATTTAAAGAGCAATCTGCCGGTAAAAGCCGAAATTTTATATGACGGATACAGAGTTATTAACTGTACTTTCGGGAACATTATAATGGAGTGAATTTCAATGGAATCCTTACAAAAGAGAACATGGGCGG
>CAYQMY010000127.1:0-6628 GCA_964418735.1 uncultured Oscillospiraceae bacterium
TACGCCAAGAGCATTCATATTGACCAGGACAGCTTTTTGGAAGGTTAGACACGACCTAAGTTTACTGGTACTTCCTTATGCTTTGTTCAGTTTTGGTTACGCAAGCATTTTTGAGTGGTATTCTAATCTTAAACTCTGTGGCAACAACGGTCATGCGTTTAGACTCAAATTTTATCGAGCCTGCGCCAGATAGTAAATCCCGTCAGGACTGCCGTATTGATCGTACATCTCGTCAAGCCACTCTGATTCCACGAGCAATCCATCCCTGACACCAGTAAAGGTCAACCCGGCATAGACGCATTCCGCCTTTCCCTCGCCAATAATATCCGCATACTGCACCTTGTATACGGTGTTCTCTAAGTAGCCGTCCTTGCAGCTGTAATACCAGATGGTGAAGCTGTCTGGCCCCTCGTCGTGGGCAATGTAGAGAACACTTTGACCATCAGGGCTGACCCACTTACCGTCAATAAATGTGTCGTCGCCATTTGCTCCACCGTTCCAATCAAAGCCGTTGGGAATATAGCTGTCTATTCCGCTGGTAGCTTCTTCCGGCGGGTCATATGATATAATTTCTCCGATTTCTGTACCATCCGAGAACTTAACCATACGCAGGGCAATCAGGAGAGCCTGCTCGCGGGTGGCAGATGCATAACCAACTGCGGTTTCCGCGTCAGTGGTCGCCCTGGGAGAGAATTTATTGTTGCCGGTGCCGTTTATAATGCCTTTGGCGGCCATGAAATAAACGCTGTCCCACGCAAAGTCAGATATCTGAGCATTGTCGAAAAAAAGCGAGCCCCTACTGTATACTAGTGAATAGTTTTTGTCAGTGTCAAGTGTCCAACTGGAATTTGCTGCTTTTTTTAGCACACGGGTTAGCATGGTAGCCGCCTGTTCGCGGTTAAGCGTGACATAGGGAGAGAACGCAGTCGCAGACGTTCCATTAGTGATGCCGATAGCATAAGCCTTGAGAACCTCCGTATCGTAAGTATCTGTAAAGGGGTTCACGCCGGCTCTTACGGAAAGGCTGGTCAGCGCTTCGTAAACTTTCACGGAAACAGCGGCGAATTCCGCGCGGTTAATTGGCTTCGTGAGATCCTTAGAGTCGAGGCAATCGGGGATAATGCCAAGCTCTTCCGCCTCGGCAAGCTCGCTTTTAGCCCAGTCGGAGGCGATGAATTCTGGCGAGGATGACTGCACCTTGTAGTTGAGACCCGCTACGGCGTCAATGTCTGCGCCGGGATAACTGCCGCCTGTCATGTCAAGATCGGTGATACGCACATAGCGAAAGCACTCGCCATCAGCAATCTTGCCGTTCAGATCAACGCCGGAAAGGGAGCCGTCCGCGTCGCCAACATAAATCCAAGTCTGCAAATCGGAGCTGACCTCCACCTTGGTGGCCTCCACGTCGGGGCCGATTTCGAAGATGTAAATGTCATTGCCCTCGCCGTCGAATATGTCGATATTGAATTCCAGAACGATAGAACCGCCGGCGCCCAGCGTGACGTAATTTGTGTCGGCGTAACTGTCATAGTCGGGTACGTTTAAAACGGCCGCAGGATCCATGGCCAGTTCGTCGCTGGTCCAGTTCTCGCCGGGGGTGAAGCTCACAACGCGGGTGGCACAGGAGGCCGCTCCGCCGGGTATGGTGATCTCGTTTCCGCGCGCGTCGGTATAGACAGTGCCGTCCATATTTGTTGCCAGCGCAGTCATAGTAAATATGCTCATGCAAATAATTAGCATCAGTGCAAAAGAGAGTAATCGCTTTTTCATATAGGAGCCTCCTGTACTTTTTCTTCATTTTGTGGTCGTGTTATATCAGCATAGATGTTAGTCTTGCGCTCTCACAAGAGTAAAATCTCCATACGGTGCATATATTTCCGAAGATAAAGATATCGTCACCTGATTCCGCCGGAAGCGACTGTAGAAGCTGCCAGCGGGTCATATGAAATGATCTCTCCGATTTCTGCACCATTTGAAAACTTGACCATGCGAAGGGCAAATTAGAGCGCTTGCTCTCGGGTGGCGGAGGCATAACCAACTGCTGTCTCCGCATCAGTAGTCGCGCGGGGCTAAAAATTGTTGTTGCCGGTTCCGTTGATAATGCCGTTTGCAGCAATGAAGTAGACGCTCTCGCATGCAAAGTCGGAAATTCGCGCATTGTCGGCAAACAGCGCACCTCTTGTATAAACAAGCGAATACTGGCTGTCCGTATCCATAGTCCAGCTTGAATTTGCGGCTTTTTTCAATACACGGGTAAGCATAGTTGCCGCCTGCTCACGGTTGAGTGTAACATACGGGGAGA
Source organism: uncultured Oscillospiraceae bacterium (assembly GCA_964418735.1). Classification (GTDB taxonomy): domain Bacteria; phylum Bacillota; class Clostridia; order Oscillospirales; family Oscillospiraceae; genus DUPK01. Next base: position 2,303 of record CAYQMY010000127.1, read on the forward strand.
AGGTGGTAGCGGAGGTGCCGTTGGTGATTCCAAGCGAATATGCTTTTAGCACCTCGAGACTCGGGGATAAGGTTCATTTCATCTGCCAGGACTAATTCCTCGTTGGCCCACTCACTGCCCGTTGCGGGAACCTTTGCGTTCTTCCCCGCGACGGCGTCAATATCCGCGCCGGGATAGTTGCCGTTCGAGGCTGTTAAAAGGTCGGCGAAACGCACATACTTGAATTTCCCACCCCCGGGGACTTTTCCGTTTATATCAACTCCGCACAGCGAGCCGTCGGCGCTTCCCACGTCGTACCATGTTTCAAGATCGGAGCTGACCTCGACCTTTGTCGCCTCGACATCATCTCCAACCTCAAAAACGTAAATGTCGATTCCTTCGCCGTCAACGATGAAAATATCAAACTCAAGTACGATAACGCCGCCGGCTCCCAGTGTCAGCGCCTTACCGTTGCCAGCACTGCCGCGATTCGGAGCGCCCAGAATCTCGATCGGGTCTGTGTCCAAGGGGTCGCTTGTCCACGGGTCGCCCTGCGTAAAACTGACGACTCTTGCCGCGCAGGATTTTTCGCCGCCGGGAACTGTGATCTGGTTGCCGCGCGTATCCGTGTAAACGACATCACCTAAATCTGCCGCCAGTGCGGTCACCGGCTGAAGGGACAGTGTCATGCAAAGGGCGAAAATGACTGCAAGGAATCTCTTTTTCTTGTATTACTCCTTTTTTGTTCTGAAATGAAGGTAATCCAGTCTTTTTTACTGGTGGAAGTTCTCGCCGTCGAAGTATATAAAGGTCTCGTAGCCTATGTACCCATAGACGGTAACTGTATACCTTTTAGCACCATGGTAATGGGCATCACTGCTGTCGGGGGTTTCGTAGAGATCGAAGGTTAAGGCGTAGGGAGTAAGACCCGATGCGTCAGGTGCGTAGTAAATCAGCCGTCCCTCGTCCTCTGCCTTTTGGACAAAGTATTCGTCGAAGTAGGAAGGGCAATACGAGCCATCGTTTTGGATGACGCGGTAGGCTATGTCACGATTCGATTTCACGCCGGAGAATGCAAACGCTATATCGCCGGTAGGCTGCGGTGTCTTGGCGGCCTCCTCCGCGGCTTTTTTCGCCGCTTCCTCTGCTGCCTTTGCAGCCTCCGCCGCAGCTTTTGCCAATTCCTCCGCCCGTGCCTTAGCGGCGGCTTCCGCTTCGGCCTCCGCCTGAGCCTTGGCGTAAGCATCGGCTTCCGCCTGCTCCTTAGCTTCGTCGTACTTTGAACGGTCGTAGTCGTTATCTCCGCCAAACGAGGCTATCGCGTCCTTTTCGGCATCGCTGAGCGGACTTACAGCAGGCTCCGGTATACCGGCGGCGGCACGTCCCGCCTTATGGCAGTCAGCGATGCTCTTACCCTCAGCCTTTGCCGCGTGGTATGCTTCCATGTAGAGTGCGTCCTTTTTTTCGTCCTCTGCCTGCTGCATTATCTCAGCCAGCTTTGCGCGCATACTTACAATCTCGGCGGTGCGCTTATCGTTTTGTCTCGCGTAGAAAGAGGGCAGGCACAGCTCGCCCTCTGCGAGGGGAGCGCCGTTTCTGTACCACTGCCAGTAGCCCTCGGAGTCTTTTTTGATGCTGTAAACGCTGGCGTCGGAGCCTCCGTTGTAGCGGTACTCGCGGTAGCCGTCCTCTCCGACGCTGTGGCTCATGCCGAGATCATCGAGTGAGGTGTGCGGTGCTGCGGCGTTATTGCCCTCGTCGTCTCCGAACTGGTACAGCTCGCCGCTGCCGCTGTGGTCAAAAAAATACACCTTGCCGTTTGCGGAGATAAGCCCGTTCGCGTTTTCGCAGATCGCAACGGGGGCGGGAACGCCGCCGTCCGCGCTGCGGATATCCTCGGAGCGGTAGACGTTTATCTGCCGAGCGCCGCTTTCTGTACCAATCTGGATGTAGATGTAGCCGCCCTGTTCGACAGTACCGAAGCAGGAGGCGTTGCCACCGAGTCCGCTGTCGCTTGATAATGCGCTTTCGGCACTGCCGACAGCCTTAGAGAATTTGACCTCGCCGGTTGAATCGCCGTCCTCATCGACGACCTCAATGTTGATGTAGTAGACGCCGTCACTCTTGCGGAGGAAGGCGCGGTCGCTTGGGGTCGACACAAACGAGAAAAAGCTGTTGGTGTTGGGAAGCATCGCGAGAAGACTCTCGTTTTCAATCGTGGTGGTGTAGCTGTGCATTCCGGTAAAGGAGGCACCGTCACTTGGATTCGATGCAACGGATAAAACGCTGTTGGGAAGCATCGCAAGAAGGCTCTCGTCCTCATTCATGGTGTTGTAGATAAGCATTCCGTCAAAGAGGAGCATATTGTAGTAGTATATTTCGCCGGAGTCGTATTTTGTCAGTTCAAGCGAGCCTGTCATGGGGTCGCTCCAGAAGGATTGCATGCCTGAGAGGGCATATCTCACGCCGCCGAACATCAGCTCCGCGTTGTCGGGGCAGTCGGCAATGACCCCGCCCAAGTCGGAGCAGTCATCCGGGTAGGAGAATACCGCGGCGTCGCCCTCTGATTTATAGTAGAAGCAACCGGAGGCGTCGGTAAATATGACCGCGTTCTTAGTGACGTTTATATTGCATACGGCGAAGTCGGTAAGCTTAACGTCCGCGCCGGTGTCGGGCTTTGAAGCATAGAGGGCGCCAGCGTCCTCCAGATTTGAGTAGAACAGCCAGCCGTTGTAGGCGCAGACGAGACCACCGTTAAAAATGCTCTCATCGTCGGAGCCGGTTTCTACCACCGCACGGTCAGCGCTCGCTACCTGTCCAAGGCTGACAACAGCGCCGCCGGAGTAGGCGCTGAGATCACCTATGACCGCGCCCGCAAGGCGGGTCATGGTGACGATAGCCTGCTCGCGGGTGTAGCTGTCGTCGGGCGAAAACGCGCCGCTGCCGGTGCCGTTCATAACGGAAACGGCGGCGTAAGGGTTTTTCATAGCAGAGACTTTTGCAATATAGTCAGCGCCCCACTGACCTGCCGTGTCGATAAACGATATGGGCGCGCCGTAGCCGTCAAAGCCAAGCAGCTCCGCCATGCGGGTAAGCATGGTGGCAGCCTCCTGACGGGTCAACGAATTGTTTGGGCGGAAGCTGCCGTCCTCGTACCCGTTGACAATGCCCAGCATCGCGGCGGTCAGCACGTTGACGGAGCTGGCGTCGGTGAAGGAGACCTCGCCGCACATCGTGCAGGGAACGAAAAACTCGGCGTTGGTCATTCCGCTTATGGCGTGGACGGTCTCAACCGCGAGCGCCGCAAACTCCGCGCGGGTAATTGGACTCTGGAGACCGCTGCTTACGGTAGTGGGCACAAAGCCAAGCGCGTTTGCCGCAGCGGTTTCGATTTTTGCCCAGTCGGACACGCCGGCGAGCGCTTCCTCGCCTGTCAGCGCGCCGATATAGCTTTTCTCGAAGGCGGAGATGTTTGCTCCCGTTGCGACTACGACGCTTTCACGGAAGTCGGCGGAGCTTACGACGTCGGTACTGTCCCACAGTCCGGCGCTGACGGCGGGCATGACACAAACCAGCAGAGCAAGCGCTAAAAGCAGGGAACACAATCTTTTTTTCATTTTCATCATTCCTCTATATTATCTACTCCGATTTTTCCGGTATTGTAATGTACTTCGAGCAATTCGGGCATTCTCCGGACTGATATATCTGCGCCCCGCAGCTCGGGCAGTGCCATACCTCGTTGCCGCTGTTTTCCATGTCGCTGACCGCTTCCTCGAAGGTGATCCCCAAAAAGCGTAAGACAAATTTCCCTATGTACTTCATAACCATAAGGTAGTTGTACGGCAAAAGTAGAATGCCCATACCATAGATAATGATTGTCATAAGCAGCGAATCCACAACGTTTTTCGTTTTAACCAGCATGATAATGCAGATGACAATCATGATCGGAGCGGAGTATTCGAGGGTATAACGCAGAAACTGTAGCATGCTGTGCTTTGCTACCTCCGGCAAAAGCCCAAACCCCATCAGGGTACCGATCATCAAAAATGAGACAAAGTAAAGCAGCAGCTTTTCCGAAATGCCACGGAGCTTGGTGTTGTACACCTCTTCTTTTTTTTCCATAAAGGGGGTGTAAACATGGGCTTTCACTACCTTGCCTATGAGCGAAAGAATAAGCCACGGGAGGCACGTTTTAAGAATCATCCAGAGTATATCAAGCATAAAATCTCTCCTTTTTCACAAACTGTCTCAGGCTTCGTCAGGGAAGCATTCGCTCACTAAATCAAAGCCACCGGAAACCCGCAGCAGCCATTTCGTGTTGTTGCCTTCGACGGAGAAGCCAATCGC
>CAYQMY010000128.1:0-1669 GCA_964418735.1 uncultured Oscillospiraceae bacterium
TCGTCAAAGCCCTCCTGCTGAGCGCATTCGGTGCGGGCAATGACAACCATATCCGTGCCCTCGCAGGCCTCTATTGAGGCTTTAATTTTAGAAAGCCAGGCTTCGCGCGAAATAACAGGGTGCGTAAAGGGCCTAGACGGATCCGCCTTTGCTGCTTCCATACGTTCAAATCCGCGTATGCCGGTATTGTCATCAATGCAGAAGCCTTGAGCTCCGGCTTTTATAATGCGCTTTACTGTGTGATATACAACCGCGGGGCTCTCTCCGAAACCGTCGTCCGCATCAACCATCAGCGGCAAGTCAGTGACGTTTGTTATCCGCTCTACTACTGCAATCATTTCGTCGGCAGTGGAAAAAGCCATATCAGGAAGTCCGTTCTGACTGTAGGCTATAGCGCCTCCGCTAAGGAACATCGCTTTGAAACCTGCCATCTCGGCCGCCTTTGCCGACATACAGTCATAGACACAAGGGGCAAAAAGCTGCTGATTGGCAAGCATTTCCCTCAAATTAGGTTTTGCCATCCTTATTGCCCTCCCTGTTTTTGCACTACATTGGGCTTTTCGCTTATATGCTTCACATCGAGGAATCTATCCTCCATTGGTATCCACTTTTTATGGAAGCTGAAAAGCTCGTGATAATCTGTACCCTCAAGCATGCCGTCGTAATTATGCATATCGTGATAGACTGTGTTGCCGTTTTTATTGTTTTCCTTGGCAAAATCCAGCATGCCGAACATTGCGCCCTTTTCGGTAAAGTGGATTGTGATAAGCGGAAAATTGAGCTTTTCAATGTCCGATGGTTCAACGTCAGACTTTCCGTTTTCAGCGCCCAAATCGGACCACATTTTCGCACCCTTTACAACAGCCGCGAACTCCTTGGCCTCATCAATACTCCTCAGTCCTTCAATGCAGGTCAGGTCCGCTCCGAGTTCCTCTGCAGCCTTGCAGCGCTCAATCGCAGAGGACAGTCCTTCGGTTGCTTTAACAAATGTGCGAGCAATTACCATGCAGTCTGTGCCTGCGCAAGCAGTTAATGCGGCTTTAATTTTTCCGAGCCAGACCTTCTTGTCCACGGTTTCAATCCGCTCGCTGTCGATTCCGCGAAAGTCGGAGGTGTCGTCTATAATGAACGAATCAACTCCCATTTTGACAAGACGCTCTACCGCTCGAAAAGTGACAAGCGGATTATTGCTGTAACCGTTCTCAAGCCCAACTATTACCGGCATCGGAATATAGTCAACAACTCTTTGCGCCAGCCACATCATCTCATCGGGGCTGATAAGTCCCATATCCGGCACGCCGCCCCAGCTGTACGAAATGCCCTCGCTGCTGAGATAGGCAGCCTTGTATCCGACCAGCTCCACCGCCCTCGCGGATATGCAGTCGAATATGCTAGGGGCCTGAAGCTGCCCTTTTTTAAGCAATTTTCGTAATGTCGTTTTCTCCATGTACACGCTCCTTTTGGTATCTGCAGCGACATATTCCGCGCTGTTTCTACCCTGAAATGCTGCAATCGATTTCACCACCATTATATACACGCAACTGAGGTTGTCAAGAGTATTCCCATATTTTCGTTATAATTTCTTAAAGTTTTTGTGTATTATCCTAGTTATATGGCCCATTTCTTAATATTTAGCACTGCAATCGTTTTAGTTATATTGCATAGCGTA
>CAYQMY010000128.1:1769-5066 GCA_964418735.1 uncultured Oscillospiraceae bacterium
GGCCCATTTCTTAATATTTAGCACTGCAATCGTTTTAGTTATATTGCATAGCGTAATTCAAATGCTCTAATATCTCACACCGGCAGTAATAGCAGTTTTCCTATAGTCTAAGTGTTTTATGCCTCATTTCAGCGGAAAAAAAGCGCACCGTGCAGCTAGCACGATGCGTTCAAGATTTGTATAGATATTGTATAGATATTTTTAAGTTGTCTGTCTCTCGACCAATACCGTCTGCATCCTCACACAGCGAGTCGGATGACCTCCCTGCAGGGTATCGAGCAGCTGGTGAGCGCCTATTACGCAGGAAGAAAATATCTGATTATCAAGGGATGTCAGCCTCGGATAGCAAACCTCTCCAAAAATCGAATTATCAACGCCTATCACCGCAACCTTACAGGGCACCTCCACCCCCTTCTCAAGCAATACCTGAAGCGCTCCCGCAGCCAAAAGGTCAACGGCACATATTACGGCGTCGACGTTCGAATGCTCCGAGAGCACACGCTGCATTGTTTCATATCCGCCCTTCAGTCCGTCGTCGCGCTCCGACTTGTATAGCCAGCCGCTTACACCGCTTTTCTTCTGTGCGGAAATACCTTCCAAAAAGCCCTCCTGTTTCAGAACTCCCGAAGGCGTATCCGCGTTTGAAATATATGCAATCCCCCTGCGGCCCCGCTTAGCTAAAAACTCGACGCAGTATTCAATCCCCTCTTTTTCCTGTGCTAAAACGCTGTAGCAATTTGAGATATCCAGTTGTCCGTTGATCATGATAACAGGGATGTCGGGAAGATGCTGGCGAAGAGTTTCTTCCATGCCCTTATTCTGGAAGACCGAGCCCATAAGCACAACGCCTTCAACACGGCGCTGAGTCAGATTTTCTAAGGCTTGAGTCAGACCTTCGAAATCATAGCCTGCGTTCATTATTACGCCGTTGTAGCCGTTCTTCTCCATTTCGGACTGTATATAGTATGCGCCCTCCATGTGGTGAAGATTTCGAACGTCGGCTATCAGTATTCCAATTAGCCTCGACGACTGATTTACAAGAACTCGCGCCGCCTCATTCGGAACATAATTGCTATCCTTCAGTATCTGAAGTATCTTTTGGCGCGTCGCGTTATTTACGCCGGATTTTCCGTTGATAACACGGGAAACAGAGCTGGCGGATACGTTTGCCGCTTTCGCTATATCATATATTGTCAGAATTACCCCTCCACCATTCATGTTTATGCGTAAATCAACAGGATTAATTAGTTAAGCAAATGATTTCCGTTTATTTACAGAACCAATCTTGGTAAATATAATACTACAATTCCGAAATATTTGCAATCGATTGCTAAATATTTTTATAAAAATCTCCGCCATGAAAACCATAGCGGAGATTTCGAAGTCATCGCAGCAGAGCTGACGCTTACACCGGATAACCCCTGTCGCCGTACTGTATAGTTATCCACTTCTTTTCGGTGAATTCATCGATGGAGAAGGTGCTGTCCTCTCTTCCGACTCCGCTGTTTTTAACTCCGCCGAACGGAGCCCTGCGAGAGCCCATTACCGTAGCGTCGTTAACGTGCACCATTCCAGACTCCATCAAGGGTGCCAGCTGCATTGCAAGGCTGACGTCGTTCGTAAGGAGCGATGCCGACAGGCCGTAATGATTGTCGTTGCAAAGCTCAAGCGCGTGCGCCGCATCCCTTGCCTTGATTATGCTGGTAAGCGGGCCAAAGCTCTCCTCGTAGAAAACCGTCATATCAGAGGTTACGTCTGCAAGCAGAGACGGAGCGTAATAAGCTCCCTCGTGCGTTCCTCCCGTTAGCAGTCTCGCGCCTTTATCGACAGCGTCTTTAATCTGCTCGTTGATTACCTCGCACTGCTCCTTGTGGATCAGCGGCCCGATTATAGTGTCCTGATTGTGCGGATCGCCGACCTTCAGATTTTTTGCTCTCTCGGTCATTTTAGCGCAGAATTCATCATAAATATCGTCCTCAACGATGAGGCGGCTAGTCGCCATGCAAATCTGCCCCTGATGGAAGTATGCGCCGAAGGCCGCTATGGTAACAGCTTTGTCGATATCAAAGTCCTTCAGAACGATAAGCGGATTTTTGCCGCCCATTTCAAGCGTGAACTTCTTAAGCTTTTCCACCGCCCTTTTTGCGATGGATTTTCCGACCTCAGTGGAACCGGTAAAGGTTATCTTCTTCACCCTCTCGTCCTCAACGAGCGCGTCTCCCACCACCTTGCCCGAACCAGGTATAACGCTAAGCACGCCCTTGGGCAGTCCTGCAGCTTCGAGGCACTCAGCAATTATAATACCCGAAACCGGAGTATCCGATGAAGGCTTTAAAACGAAGGTGTTTCCCGCGGCAAGTGCAAGCGCGACCTTGTTCAGCGCGAGGAGCACAGGATAGTTGAACGGCGCGATACCGCCGACAACGCCGAGCGGCTGCCTTATATAATAGGACATCTGCCCCGGCATGTCGGGAGGAACTATGCCCCCGTCCACGCGGCGGCATTCGCCGGCTGCGGCGCGGAAAATGTTGACGCACTCCATAAGCTCGCCCATAGACTTCATAAATGTCGAGCCGCTTTCCTCTATAAGGCGCGTGCAGAAGTCCATGATATTCGCTTCCATGTGATCTGCCGCCTTAAGAAGTATCTTCTCTCTTTCCTCGGGCAGTGACTCCGCCCATGCCTTGCGCGCGGCATAGGCCGATGCAATCGCGGACTCAACCTCCTTGGGGCCCGCGGTGTGCACCTTGGCGAAAACCGAGTCGTCGGCGGGGTTTATATCGTCAATAATCTTTCCGCTAACCGTCGGCACCCACTGCCCGCCTATAAAAAGCTTGTATTCCTTCATAATGACCATTCCTTTCTCATTTATCTGAATGCTCCGTAGAACACCTCTTCACATTCACTGACCGTTGTATTTCTTGGATTTGTGCTTCCGACGCTGTCCTGCAGGGCCGTTACCGCCATGGCAGGCACCAGCGATTTGTCCGCGCCCACATCGTCTAGATATTTTGGAATATTTAGCTCCTCGCAGAGCTTTTCGACTATTTCAACAGCTTTTCCCGCTGCCGCCTCAGGACTTAGCCCCCTTATATCTGCGCCCAGCGCTTCAGCAATGTCCGCAAACTTCTTCGGGTTTGCCGAGGCGTTGAAGCGCATGACATGCGGCAAAAGCATCGCGTTTGCAAGACCGTGAGGCATATTGCAGTAAGCACTCAGCTGATGCGCCATCTGGTGGCAGAGCCCGAGGTTGTTCACGGTAAACGCCGCTCCGGCCATCATCGAGGCTACAAGCAT
>CAYQMY010000128.1:5166-6620 GCA_964418735.1 uncultured Oscillospiraceae bacterium
GGCTCAATAAAATTTATGCCTCCGATGCCGATATCATAATCCGAAATCCTTCCGCCGTGAGTATAGACAACATTTGCGGCCTTGGCGGCGTCCAGTGGACTTCCGCCTCCGATGCTGACGATAATATCAGGCGTGAACCTCTTCATTTCTTCTACCGCCTCATGGACTTGTTCATCCGTCGGGTTTTCTCCGATACCGGTGAACAAAAGTGTCTCAAGCCCGGAGGACTTCAGGTTTTCCAGAATACCTGCTACCGCAGGAAGCTTAGAGAGGTTGTGATCTGTAAATACGATGACCCGGCTTTTGCCAAGGGCCTTTATCTCATCAGCCAACCGCGCGACCGATTCCTTCCCTATAACAAGCTTCTTCGGCCACAAATTGAATGTACCCACCGGCATGTTTTTACCTCCTTAAAATCCAAAAGTTTTATTAGACAAAGCAAAGCAAAAAGTGTAATATACTCACATTGAAAGAACCTGTGACCCGGTTTAATGCACAGGCCCCTGTTCACCGACATTGTATGATTAATAGCAGTGCCTGTCAATACCGGTCATAGCCCATAAAATAAATACATAATACACACGGAGAATAGAAATGGCTCAAAAACTGGTTTTTTTCGACATTGACGGAACAATAATCGACGAACACACCTATGAAATTCCCGAAAGCACGGTAGCCGCAATTAAAAAATTAAGAGCAAACGGACATCTCGCCTTTATAAACACAGGAAGGCCCTACTCCATAATCGAGGATAAAATCAGGGAGATAGGCTTTGACGGATATATTTGTTCATGCGGAACCTACATACGCTTAAAAGATGAAGTTTTTCTGCACAAGGCTCTAACACCCGAAAGATCTTTAGAGATTGTAGGCCTTGCCCGTCAGTTTTATTTAGAGGTGATTTACGAAGCCTTAAGCGGAGTTTATTTCGACTTGACAAGGCCGCTGCGCGAAAAATCCCTTATTTATAAATCGCGCTTCGATTCCATGGGAATTGAAACCAACATGTCGATAGACAGTCCGGACTTTTACTTTGATAAATTCATCATTTGGACGAACAATAGCATCGATTTTCAGCATTTTTGCTCTTTTGTCGAGAAAGACTTTGATTGTATCGACAGAGGAAACCGGCTTTTCGAATTTGTTCCTAAGGGTTACTCGAAGGCCACGGGCATCAAGCTTTTAATCGACGCCTTAGGTTCCGAGCTCCAAAACTGCTACGCTATCGGCGACAGTGCAAATGATCTTTCGATGCTTGAATATGTTGCGAACAGCATCGCAATGGGCAACAGCTCCAAGGCGCTTTTTGAAAAGGTTTCATTCGTAACCAAGAGGCTTGAGGACGACGGAGTTGAGTATGCACTAAAGCACTTTAAGCTAATTTAAAGTTAATTAAATTATACAAACATCTCGTCTGCAAATCGTTGGTTTACCCAAAGATTTGCGGACGGGAT
>CAYQMY010000129.1:0-6389 GCA_964418735.1 uncultured Oscillospiraceae bacterium
GTATTGCTCCGCAGGCGTCCATAGGCCCTTTTGTAATGTATATCTCGTATTTATCCTCCGGCGCTTTAGCGAACATTGCCTCGCGTATCTTTTCTATGGTCTCTTTGCTGTTGTCTGTTTTGCCCGCCGCAGGATTGATAATAAACAAGTGCTTCATATTTATGACAAATCCTTTCGCATTGTAAAAAGCACAAAATGACCATGAAAAGTAATGGTCATAGATTATGCAGATTTTTCGGTTGCCGCTTTAGCGGCGATAAAGACGCACTTGATTCAATGTGGTTTAAAACTTGTTTCAAACTACCCCTGCAAATACATAAACAAATCGCATTTTATCATGCCGTTATAAAGCTTTCTCTTTTTATCCGCTACTTTCCCAAATGTGCGCTCAAATTCCGTATGTGAGGACAAAAGGTACAGCTTCCAGCCTTGAAGCTCCTTATACGCCCTGCCGAAAGCGCGGTAAAGCGCCTCCGCCTCTTCCTTCTGCATTATGCGCTCTCCGTAAGGAGGATTTGTCACTATAACCCCGCCGCTTGTCTGGCGAGAAAAGCCGCACGCGTCTGCCGCCTCAAAAGCGGTAATGTCCGTTACTCCGGCGCGCTGTGCGTTCTGCTTTGCGATTTCAACGCTTTTCGGGTCTATATCGCCGCCCCAAATGCTGTAGCTTCCCGTAAACTCGCGCGCCCTTGCCGCCTCGCGCTCTTCCTCCCAGACGGATTTCGGAATCATCGCCCAGTTTTCGGACTCAAACGCCCTGTTTATTCCCGGAGCGCGGTTTTTCGCGGCAAGTGCCGCCTCGATGACAATCGTGCCCGAGCCGCAGAACGGGTCGCAGAATTCCTCACGTCCGCGGAATCTTGCGAGCCTAACCATGGCAGCCGCAAGAGTTTCGCGCAGCGGCGCGTCGTTTCCGACCGGCCTGTAGCCGCGCTTGTGCAGACCTGCTCCGCTGGTATCTATATAAAGAGAAACCCTGTCCTTCATTATAATAAAACGTATCTGATACTTCGCACCGGTTTCGTCAAACCAGTCGGTATGGTACTTCTGCTTCAGGCGCTCGACTATCGCCTTTTTGATTATTGCCTGACAGTCGGGAACAGAGTGCAGCTTTGAGTTAAGCGAGTGTCCCTTTACGGGAAACGCTCCGTCCTTGGGAATAAAATCCTCCCAAGGGCAGGCCTTCGTGCCCTCAAACAGGTCGTTGAAGCTTGACGCTTCAAATTCGCCCAAAAGGATTTGAACACGCTCCGCACAGGCAAGGTTAATATTTGACCGCGCTATCGCCGAAACGTCGCCGGAAAACAACACCCTGCCGTTTTCGGCCTGCACGTTCTCCATCTTAAGCCTTTTAAGCTCGTCTGAAACCAGCCCCTCAAGCCCGAACAGACAGGGAGCCGCGAACTTTATATTCATAGTTCTCCTTAAATCACAAAATTCTTTATTATAACTTAACATCATCGTTGGTATATTATATAAAAATATACATAAATGCAATATTTTTAATTTTTTAACATATTTCGATCGAAATATAATAAAAACTCGATAATATATTACAAAACCTCCGTTGATTTTAACATTGAAATAATTGACCCGTTTCTTTAAACTTTATTTACTAGTGTAAATTTTTTTGAGGAGGTTCTTTGTTGAAAAAGCTATCATCTTTCATCTATTCAATTATGGCAGGCATTTGTATAGGAATAGGCGGCGTTGCTTATCTCTCGATCGATGTTAAGATCGTCGGCGCTTTATTCTTTACCGTCGGTTTGTTTACTGTTACTGTAAACAAATACAACCTGTTTACCGGCAAGGTCGGATACCTGTTCGAGAACAAGCCTTCATATTTGGCTTTCCTCGGCAGCATTTGGCTCGGAAATCTTGTCGGAACCGCTCTTGTCGGCTACGCTGTGCGCATGACACGTATCGCAACAATAGTTCAGAAGGCGCAGACGCTCAGCAATGTAAAGCTTAACGACACTCTTGTGAGCATTTTTATTCTTGCTGTATTCTGCGGAATAATGATGTGCATTGCCGTCGACAGCTTTATAAATAATCCCCACGAGTTTGGCAAATATTTGGGTCTCATCTTCGGCGTCACAGTATTTATTCTCTGCGGCTTCGAGCACTGCGTCGCTAACATGTTCTACTTTACTGTCGCTAACGCTTGGAGCGGCAAAGCCCTGCTTTACATAGTTGTAATGACGGTCGGCAACGGAGTTGGCGGTGTCATCATACCTCTGGCAAGGCAGTTAAAAAACAAGGCTGAGGCCGTCAAGTAACTTCAGGTCAATCGGCGATACATGCCAGGCAGGCGCTAAAACAATACCAGTCGTCTTCATGGCGGGCTTCGATTATTCGAAGCCCGCTGTTTTTTATGGCTTCCTTAACCTCATTTTGCCGCCCTTCAATAATGCCTGAGCATATAAATATTCCATCCGGTGCGAGCCAGCCCGGAACATCAGACAAAAGCGCAAGTATGACGTCGGCCACGATGTTGGCGCAAACTAATTCATACTTTTTTGAGCCAATAATGCCCCTGAAGGCCTCATCCTTCAAAACGTCACCTGCATAAACCTTGAACCTGTCACCGTTTATATTGTTTAGCTTTGCGTTGGCGGCCGCCGTATCCGGCGCCTTGGGGTCTATATCGCAGCCGACCGCGCTCTCGCAGCCAAGCAGCAGTGAGGCAATAGCGAGAATTCCGCTTCCGCAGCCAAGATCAAGCACCTTAGCGCCCTTCGACGCACTCTTTTCAATTTCCTTAAGGCACATCTGTGTGGTCGGGTGCGAGCCTGTGCCAAAGATAAGTCCGGGATTGAGCCGCAGCACTGCCCTTTCGCCCCGCTCCGGCAGCTGCTCCCACTCAGGAACCACAAGCAGCTTTTCTCCAATCTCAATAGGCTTATAATACTTCTGCCAGTTGTTTTCCCAGTCCTCGTCCCGCACTGGAACCACCGCCGCGGCGAAGTCCTTCTGCGACAGGAGCTTACCCACCTCTTCAAGCAGCGCTCGGCCTTCGAAATCGTCGGAAACATAAAACTTCACTCGGCTGAGTCCTCTCTTTTCGCTGCGAAGCTCCTCATCGACATAGTCCCAGTACTCTCTGTTCGATTCGAGAAAGCTTTCAAAGTCCGATTCGTCCTCTATTACCAGCCCCCCTATGCCCGCGCCCTCAAGAATTGCCGAGAGCTCCTCTACTCCCCCGTTTTTAGCGTCCACAGTTATTTCCAGCCAATTCATAAGTATGACCATTCCTTTCACATTTCCCAAGGCAAAAAGTCTCTGTTAATCAAAACGCGGCTGCCGAAAAGCCCAGGCAGCCGTCGCAAATAGATTTTATATTATTTTCATTTTAGGGTCAAGCCATTCGCAAGAAACCAAGCTCTTTAACCGATTGCACCTCTCCTGTGCTGTCGTCGGTCTCCACCTCTTCGACTCTTCCCCAAAGCTCCTTTTCGCAGCGTCCCGTGTACATTTCGTTTCCGACTCTTTTAATCCACCCGTCATGCTCCAGCAGAAAGTATCTCGCCCCTCTTTGTTCCTTAACACCAATGACTTTATAAATATATTCGCCCTTGTATTCAACGGCAGCTTTGGTGTTAAAGCCGTTGTAAACCATTATTTTCTTCATTAAAGACCTCCCGGTTATCACTGACTGGACAATATCTGTAAATGGTTGCGCAAAAGCTAAGTTTAGTTGAAAAAGCTTAGAGCTTTAGCCGTTAACTCAGAGGTCGCTAGGTAAAAACTTTATATATTAACAGTACGTTCTAGGCTAAATGTCGATGTTGCTTAAGCTCAAATAGCCTCGCCGATTAATAATCGCTTACCTGCTGCTGCTCTTTAAAAACGCCGTTTTATAATATACTACAACACAAAATAATTCGTCCAAAAAATATTGATATTAAAGAATCTAAATAAATAGCGCATTTCCAAAGAACAGCGTTCACTTTTCCTTATTTTCGCAAAAAAAGGACCCCACGGACGTCCGTGAGGTCCCACCATTAGTATTTCGTAGAAAAAATAGCGAATACTTCAATTTAAAAACGTAAAAATTTTAGATGCATATTTAAATCAGGCACATTTTATCCATGTATTCTTTAACTTTTTTCTCTACTATATCATTGGGATAGGGTATGCCCATTTCGTTTATCTTTTGCTGAGACTGCTGCTGTTCAGCCGAGGCGCGAAGGTCGGAAAACTCCCCGGACATGATCTGCTTCTTGTACTGAAAGGGGGTTTTCTGATACATGTCGCGAAAGCTCTTGTAAAAGGACTTAGCGTTAGGGAAACCGTTATCGAGAGCAATCTCAACCATCGATTTATCTGTATGGTTGAGGTCAGCCACAGCGCTTCGCAGACGAAGACGCGTAACGCAGTCGTGGAAGCCAACCCTAACCTTCGATTTGAAGAGGTGCGATATATAGGCCGGATTGTAGCTTCCAACCTTTGCGACATCCTGCAGCGTGATGTTTGCTTTGTAGTTTCCGCGAATATATTCCAGAATATTGTCAAAGGTATAAAGGCGCTGCTCGCCTAGGCCGGTGGAATAGTATTCGGGAGGGAAGTCACGCATAAGGAGCGAAGCAAAAAGATAGTAGGCGCCTTCTATGTCCAATAGATTTTCCTCTGACATTCCGCGCTTCATTAAAAAGGATGTAAGACCTCTTATGCGGTTAAATTTAGCATCATACCGAGTTTCCTCTGTTGTATGGCAATCAAAAATCAAAGCGTCAAAATTTTCGGAATTGCGCCTGAATATTACGGGATCAAATACTACTACGGCTGCCAGACAGTTTTTTGTCCTCGCCATTGTTGAGTATTCATAGTTTGGATTCACAAGATACAGGTCATCCTCTTTCATAATTGTAACCTGTCCGTGAACGGTAAGCTCAACTTCTCCTTTAAGAAGGATCAGCAGAGTCATATTGTCTCTCCACAACAAATGATGCTGATTTATTTCCTGAACAAACTGAAAGAAATTAATATCCCTCTGGGGCTGATCGTAAAATTGGTTGTAGAGAAGCTGCTCTTCCATTTGCGTCCCCCTTTCTGCTATATGTTTATTGGCGTAATAATATCATAAATATTTGCCCCTTTCAACATGGGTAATCTTAAATAATTGCTCTTTTTGGTTTTTTGTACGTTTTTTTGTGATTTTTGGTTAAAACTTTAGGTTTATTTCATTTTTTATGAATTCGTTCATTTCCTTTGTGCTATTTGCACATGAAGTTTACATTAACTGGAGTTTTTTCAAACATAATTGCGGAATTTATTCTTGTGTATAGTAAAAAATTCTTTTGTTATTATATTATTTAAACAAAATTTAATCATTTTCTAATCCTCTCAGTTTTCGAACGGACAGCCCCTCGGCATTTATTATATATCGCAGCTAACGGCAGTGTAAATCCAGCAGCGAAGTTTATATATATGACAGTGAAGGATAGTTGACAAATTCAAGCCCCAATGATAAAATAATTTTTGATGCCGCTGTGGCGGAACTGGCAGACGCCCGGGACTTAAAATCCCGTGATGTGTAAACATCGTACCGGTTCGATCCCGGTCAGCGGCACCAGATTGCATCTGGAGGCAATTCGTTTCGAGCCTTGGAAAGGTACGGCATTTCATGCTCGAGCGGGGGTTCCTTGCCTTGATGCGCTAGGTCGTCGCGGATAGTTTATCCGCGACGACCTTTTAATTAAAAAAACAAATTTGCTCTGTTTTTTACAGTATTTAATCTGGGCTAATAAAAATGTCTAATTTAAATTTAAAGAACTGTAATTTGTTACAACAAAATTATATAACTTATTACTGATTCTTATATTTAAAAACATCCGGTTGTATATTATAATAAAAACATATTTGAAAAATTTTTACATTATTTGCATTGATATTTGGATAATTTTTGATATAATACAAACCTTATTGCTATATAGCATGATTTGGGGTGCAGAGCTTGAATTTAAGAAGTTATTTCGATTTCCTATCGCAGCTTTCAGAGGCGGTTATTATACAAAAAGATAACGAGTCTCTGTTTATTAACGAAGCTGCAAAAAAGCTATTTCCGGAAGCGGATTTATTTTTGAATTTTATACCCGCCGAGCTTTTGGAAACTAATGCAGCAGGAGCAAACACCTGCGTTGAAATCGGCGCTAAAAAGTACTATTTAAATATGTATCGTATCGATGAGTACAGGGTTTTTACTATTGCAGATGAAAAAAACGAGGAGAGCTCGGATTTTGACTTTCTAGCAACAGTTAACGAGGCCATGAGGTCACCGCTAGCGACGCTTTCTTCGGCAGCAAATATGATGATGCCTATCGTAGAAAACATTGGCAGCGATGTTCTTAGTAAAAATTTAGCCGCAATCTATAAAAACTACTTTAAGC
>CAYQMY010000130.1:0-6356 GCA_964418735.1 uncultured Oscillospiraceae bacterium
CATTAAAATGGTCAGGTGAGGACGGGGATGCCGTTCCTGCTTTATTCCAGTAGAAGAATTATAGCAATCTAAAGCAAATATGTCAAGTATTTTTTATATTTATGCTGATTTAGGCAATACTAACTCTAATAATATTCGGGAGTTGACGTTTATGCCTAAAATTCTGAGATATTCGATTCTTTATACCATCGGAGCGGGCGGCTACGGACTGCTTGAGCTCCTTTTCAGGGGCTTCACCCACTGGAGCATGCTGCTCGCGGGCGGAACCTGCTTCTGCTTTCTGTACCGCATAAACGATATGTCGCGGCTGAAGGCCTGGAAAAAGTGGCTTTTAGGCAGCGCAGTAATAACGACTGTAGAGTTCATAGCGGGAATGATCGTAAACCTGTGGTTGCACTGGAACGTCTGGAGCTATTCCAGACACTATTTTAACTTATACGGACAGATTTGCCTTTTGTTTTCCTGCCTGTGGTTTGTTATCTCTATACCGGCGATGGCTTTCTGCGGAAGGCTTAAGAACCTTTTTGAAAAAGCCCGTCCCTTTCTGCGAGCGCAACGAGGCGGCTAGTTCCGAGCCTGTCGGCACCAAGCGCTATAAAGTCCTCCGCGTCCTCAAAGGAGGAAATTCCGCCTGCTGCCTTGATTTTGAGGTGAGGGGCGCAGTGCTTTCGCATTAGTGCAATATCCTCGCGCGTAGCGCCGCCCTTTTCAAATCCCGTGGATGTTTTTATAAAGTCTGCCTTTGATTCGGATACGATTTTGCAGAGAGTGATTTTCTCTTCCTCCGAAAGCAGGCAGGTCTCGATAATCACCTTAAGTATACGGCCTTCGCAGGCCTCCTTGACGGCGTTTATTTCCTTTAAGATGTCCTCAAATCGCCCGTCCTTAAGCATGGAGAGGTTTACGACCATATCGAGCTCGTCTGCGCCGTTTATTACGGCGTCCTTTACCTCATCGCACTTTGAGCGGGTGGTTGAGTAGCCGTTCGGGAAACCGATAACGGTGCATATAACTAGCTTATCGCCGCAGTAGCTTTTGGCAGGCGCTACAAAATAGGGCGGGAGGCAAACGGAAGCGGTGCTGTATTTAATGGCCTCGTCGCACACTCGCTTCATGTCCTGTGTCGACATTTCCCTTTTAAGGAGAGTGTGGTCACATTTACTCAGAATTTCTGGCCTTGTCATAGCTTTGCCTCCGATTAATTAGAATATTGGATAAAAGATATTATACAGCAAAATGATTCTAGGGGGCAATAGCTGCCCCCTAGAAAATATTTTAGAATGTAGGCTGTTTTTTAAGCTGGGGCATAAGCTTTGCAATCACCAGAGGTATCATAACAGTGTGGAGCGGAATCAGAATGGCTGACTGTATGAGCCTTGTGGGAATCAGAACTGCATAGCTTACACGGAAATAGAAGTGAATAAGGAAGGTGTTTGCGAGAAGCGAGAAAACTATCGTGACAACAAAGCCTGTGATAAAGGCAATAAAGAAGTCTGCAAAGGTATGGCTTTTTTCCTCGGAAATATGGAAAACACGAGCAAGAGCCTTAGCTGATTTTGTCAAGCCCTTGCAGAGCGGTGAGGCGGGGTAGAGGAAAAGTCCGTAGGTAACACCGACGAGAAATGCTGTGAGGGTAAAAACGGGGTTAAATGCAGCGTTCGGAACCATCATAACACCGATAACGTCGGCAATCGCGTGGATTACGCCGGTGTAGAGAGGGCCGAGGTACAAAGCCGCAACGATCAGCGGCAGGAAGCCGAAGCCGATTTTTACTATAGGTGTATTGATTGCAAGATAGCGCACCAGAACGATGTTCAAGGCAACAAGAAGTGCCGAGATTACTATATTTTTTGTAGTTATTTTATTCATTAAAATGTGTTCCTCCCAAAAAATGATCTGACATCTCCAACTTGATAGAGAGAGCCGAATATACATAGAATTTCGTCGCTTGGGGTAGCATACATCGCCCTTTTAAGGGCCGCGTTAATATCTGTAAACGATTCTACTGGAACGTCGCCGTGCTTTTTGATTTCGCCGGCGAGACTGTCTGCTGAGAGTGCGCGGTAATTTGGCGGGGCAACGGCATAGAAGCGCTTTGCGAGCGGCATTACGATTTCTATGCTGCTGGAATAGTCCTTGTCGGCAAGCACGCCGATGACAAAGTTAATCTTCTTGCCGGGGAAGAGCTCACTGAGGCTTTCAACTAGTGCCGATGCGCCCTGTGGGTTATGCGCGCCGTCAACTATTACGGCGGGCTTGCGGTTTAATAGCTCAAGCCTGCCGGGCCAGTGTGCGGAGGAAAGACCGTCCCTTAGATTCTGCTCGCTGATGTTATAGCCCTTTTTAATAAGCTCCTGCACGATTGTTACGGCGGTCACCGCGTTTCTGACCTGATATACGCCGAGCAGTGAAGTTTTGAGGTTCTTATAGGGGGTAAAGTTAAATTCTATGCCGTCGAGAGAGACCGAATTGACCTTGGCGAGGGAAGAATCCGCTAAGGTCAGGGAAGCTCCCCGCTCTTTGCAGACCGCAGCTATCGTTTTTTCGACTTCCTCTGTCTGGGAATAGAGCACAACACTGCCGTTTTGTTTAATTATTCCGGCCTTTTCCATTGCGATAAGCTCGATTGTGTCGCCGAGATATTCCATGTGGTCAAAGCCGATGTTTGTGATAACCGAGACCTCGGCGTCCTCTATGATATTCGTCGCGTCGAGACGTCCGCCCATGCCGACCTCGAGCACCACAATGTCGCAGGCCTGACGCTTGAAGTATATAAACCCGAGAGTGGTTATAAGCTCAAAAATCGTTGGGCGGCGCACGCCGCGAGCCATAAGGCGCTTAGTCGCCTCGGCAATTTCGCCGGTTATTTCAGCGAGCTCATCATCTGAAATCTGAACTCCGTCAATCTGTATGCGCTCATTGAACTGCTGGACAAAGGGTGAGGTGTAAAGGCCTGTCCTGTAGCCGGCCTTTTGAAGAATCGCGCTGGTAAACGCTGAAGTGGAGCCCTTGCCGTTGGTGCCGGCGATGTGAACGTACTTCATGCCCTTATGGGGGGAGCCGAATTCCTCGAGCAGCTTTTCAATAACGCCGTGCTCAAGGATGTACTTGGGATTTTCCGTGCCCAGTAGAAAATCTAATGCCTCTTCATAATTCAAATAAAAAAACCTCCTTCTGCTAACACAAAAGGAGGATAATCCCGTCGTATCAGCGGACGCGAACCCGAATCACAAACGGAGCTACCGTTTTTCGTCCGAGGGGCAACTTCCCATCCCCCGACACTTGATGCTCGGATTCTACTCTGACTATGCCTAATTTTTAATGAAATATTACAAACGCGTTTGTTATGACATGATTTTACCACCTAATAAATCTTTGTCAAGATAATTTAAAACTGCTTTTTTACGAGATTTAGCAATATATTTCGGTTGTTGTCAAAAGGGGTTTCTATTACGTGCTCAAGCAGTGCGGAGAGTATATTTCCCACTGTTTTTCCGGAATATCCGAGAGAGCGAAGGTTGTCTCCATTTAACGCAAGCTGTTTTAGGCTATAACATTCACCGCTTGAAATTACTAAGTCGAGTAAACGGCTAAATTGTTCTTTTGCTGAGGCTTTTGCGGCGCAAAGCGCTGCGTCATAACCGAAACGGCTTAGCAGACGCTTTGTATCAGCCGCCGTATTAGGAAGGCCGTTTTCGAGAATGTTCACCGCGGCTTTGCATACAGAAGCAAGCTCATTGCTGAAGCGGAGAGCAGCGAGAAAGCTTTCCACGGAATCAATCAGCCCATTTTTCCGTAAAATATAGGATAAAAGTGCAAGCCGGGCTTTTTCGTCTGCGGGGATTTGCGAAAGCACAAAGAGGTCAATCGGCTTTGGGACAAGAAAGCTGTTTAGAAGGCCGAAGGTTATGACCCGCTCGAGAGCCTCAGGGCGCGGAGAAAGCAGTATTTTTACAAGCTCAGCGCGAACCCTCTCGGCGGATAAGCTTACAGATAAATTAGAGCACTTTTTTATGGCGTCAAGTGTTTCGGGCTCTATTTCAAAGCCAAGTACGGCGGAGAAGCGAAGGGCGCGCAGCATACGCAGAGCGTCCTCGTTAAAGCGCTTTTCGGGCTCGCCCACGCAGCGGATAATACCGCTTTTAATGTCCGACAGGCCGCCGAAGCAGTCTGTTATAGCGCCGCATGAGTCCATCGCCAGAGAATTTATAGTGAAGTCGCGCCTTGATAAATCCTCGCGCAGTTCGGAAACAAAGGCGACAGAGTCGGGGCGGCGGTGATCCGAATAGCCGGATTCTGTTCTGTAGGTTGTCACCTCGGCCTGCATATCGCCTATGAGAACCGTTATCGTTCCGTGCTTTTCGCCGGTGCGCACGCTGCGCTCAAAGAGAGCAGCAATCTGATCCGGCTTTGCTGAGGTTGCGATATCGTAATCACCGGGGATAATACCAAGCACCATATCGCGCACGCAGCCGCCCACGGCGTAAGCCTGAAAGCCGTTTTTGGCAAGACGCGCCATTATGGACAGGACATATTCGGGGAGCTTGTAAATTGTCATGTTCATCCCCCTTTTTTATGGTATATTATTTTGAAATGTGAATATTCTGTTATGATTCCCTTGTAATATTTCCATACAAGTATTATAATATCTTGATTAATTCATAGCAACTGTTTTGTCTGTTGGGAGACTTTTTATGACTGTTTATGATTTCGAAAAGTACGCTGTTCCGGGAAAAAAGGCCCATCTTGTCGGAATAGGCGGTGTTTCCATGTCGCCGCTCGCTGAGGTTCTGAAGGGGATGGGCATCACGGTTTCCGGTTCCGATATGAACGACGGGGCGGCGGTTAAGCACCTTCGCTCGCTGGGTATAGACGTTAAGATCGGACACAGGGCGGAAAATGTAGACGATGCCGATTTCGTTATTAGGACGGCGGCGGTGCACGATGACAATCCTGAAATAGCCGAGGCGAGGGGGAAGGGGATTCCGGTCTTTGAGCGCACTCAGGCCTGGGGCTCCATGATGCGAAACTACAAAAACGCTCTATGCATTTCGGGAACGCATGGAAAAACCACCACGACCTCGATGGCGACTCACATTCTGACCGAGGCGAAGCGCGATCCTACCGTAATGATCGGCGGAACCCTGCCGCTTTTAAACTCGGGCTACCGTGTCGGCGACGGCGATACGATAGTGATGGAATCCTGCGAATATTACAATTCCTTCCTCAGCTTTTTTCCGACCATCGCCGTTATACTGAACATCGATGCGGATCATCTTGATTTCTTTAAGGACCTTGACGATATAAAAAAATCGTTTTATACCTTCGCGAGCCTTGTTCCGCCGACCGGCTGCGTGATCGCCAATGCCGACGATAAAAACTCGATGGACGCGCTTTCTAAGCTTGACAGAAGGGTAATTACCTTCGGCTTTTCCGAAAAGGCTGATGTTCGCGGGATAAATGTTGTAGTCAATGAAAGGGGCAGCGAGTTCGACGCGGTATACGAGGGAAAAGTATACGCGCACATCTGGCTTCGCGTGCCCGGAAGGCACAACGTGGCAAATGCGCTCGCCGCTACCGCGGCGGCTATAGTCCTCGAAATACCTGGGGATGCTATAGAGAAGGCGCTATATGACTTTACAGGAGCCGGCAGGCGCTTCGAATACAAGGGCGAATATCACGGGGCGAAGGTCTTTGACGATTACGCCCATCATCCGAGGGAGCTGCGCGAGCTGCTTGCAGCTGCTAAAAGCCTGGGCTATAAGCGTATAATTTGCGCGTTTCAGCCTCACACCTATTCTCGTACAAAGGCCCTGTTCGATGATTTCGTGCAGGAGCTGAAGGCAGCTGACAAGGTTTTTCTCGCCCAGATTTACGCGGCAAGAGAAGACAACGAGGTCGGAATTTATTCAAAGGATCTTGCCGAAAAAATAGAGGGCGCGGTTTGCTGCGAAAGCTTTGAGGATATGGAAGAAAAGCTCGCCGCGATTGCGACACAAGGCGACCTGATACTCACTGTCGGCGCGGGCGATATCTACAAGGTCGGCGAAGCCGTAGTGAAAAGACTCTAGGGGGTATCCAATACCCCCTAGATACGCGGCTAAAGCCGCGATACCCCCGGTCGCGCACGATTTGCGCGGGCTGAGGAATTTTTCCGAGAAGTGAATTCCCGGAAAAATGATTTAAAATTTTCCTTGCGAGGGAGTTTGTCGACAAGCAAAGAGAGGCCGCAGCGTTTGCTGCGGCCTCTCTTCGTGTGTTTTATTCGGCGCTAGGGGTGTCGGTAGCTTCTATGTCGTGCTCCTTGTTAAGCTTAGAATCGCGGATAAGCTTTCTCGGGCACTTCTGGGCGCACA
>CAYQMY010000131.1:0-6289 GCA_964418735.1 uncultured Oscillospiraceae bacterium
ATAGACGCGATTTATAATCTTGATTCAGAAACTCTTGAAAACGGAGCGAAATATGAAATTAGATAAAAAAGACATGCTGTTATACGCCGTAACCGACCGCTTATGGCTTGGCGGCAGAACGCTCGCTGAGCAGGTCGAGGAAGCACTTCGCGGCGGCGCGACACTGATACAGCTTCGCGAAAAAAACATGGACAAAGAGGAGTTCCTTAAGGAAGCGTTTGAAATAAAAGCGCTTTGCCAAAAGTACAAGGTTCCTTTTATAATCAATGACGAGGTCGATGTTGCGGTCAAATGCGGCGCGGACGGTATTCATGTCGGGCAGCACGATATGGCCGCAGGTATGGTGAGAAGCGAGATAGGACCTGACATGCTTCTCGGGGTTTCTGCGCAGACTGTGGAGCAGGCATTGCTTGCGGAGAAAAACGGCGCAGACTATCTGGGTGTCGGTTCTGTCTTTACGACCTCGACGAAGCTTGATGCCGACTCGGTTACCTTTGATACGCTTAAGGAGATTTGCGCCGCTGTCAGCATTCCGGTCGTCGCCATCGGCGGTATCTGCGCCGATAACATTCTAAAGCTATCTGGCGCAGGCATCGACGGAGTGGCGGTTGTGTCGGCGATATTCGCTCAGCAGGACATAGAAAAGGCAACGCGCGAGCTTCGTGGGCTTGCCTTAAAAGCGGTGAACTCATGAAAATCAGCGGAGCTATCTTCGACATGGACGGGACGATTCTCGATTCCATGAAAATATGGGATACGGTCGCGTCGGACTATCTTTTGAGTCTGGGAAAAACGCCCCGCGAAGGGCTTCGCGAAACACTCTGGCCGATGAGCCTTATGCAGGCGGCGGAGTATATGCGAGAAAGCTACGATATTAGTTTTTCCCCCGAGGAAATTGTGGAGGGAATAGACAGCATTATTCAGGATTTTTACGAGAATACGGCTCCTGCAAAGCAAGGAGCGCCGGAGCTACTTGAGCTTATAGATTCTAAGGGCGTAAAGATGGTGCTTGCCACGGCAACGAACAGAAAACTGGTTGAGGCCGCTTTGCGGAGAACCGGCATGCTGAAATATTTCATTGAAATCCTGACCTGCGGCGAGGTGGGCTTCTCAAAGAAAGAGCCTGAAATCTTTCTCAAGGCGCATGAGCGCCTGAACACACCGAAGGAAGAAACCTATGTTTTTGAGGACGCGCTGTTCGCTATACAAACTGCGAAAAATGCGGGCTTTAAGGTCGTCGCGGTCAGCGATGAGAGCTCCAAACACTGTTCCGGGGAAATAAGGGCGCTTGCGGATATATATGTCGATTCCCTTGACGAGATAAGAGAAATGCTGTGAAGGCAATCTGGAGGTAGCAATGATTAAAAAGGTTCTTACAATCGCGGGCTCAGACCCCAGCGGAGGAGCTGGCATTCAGGCGGATATAAAGACGATAACCGTTCATAAGATGTACGCTATGAGCGCGATTACTGCGCTGACCGCGCAGAATACCACGGGCGTTTACGGCATTTTTGAGGTCACACCCGAGTTTGTCGGCCAGCAGATAGACTGTATCTTCAATGACATCCGTCCTGACGCGGTTAAAATCGGCATGGTTTCAAACAGCAAGATAATATCCACGATAGCGGACAAGCTGCTCTTGCACAAGGCCGAAAATATAGTGGTTGACCCTGTTATGGTCTCGACGAGCGGCAGCCGCCTATTGAATGAAAGGGCCACGGACATGCTGCTTACAAGGCTTTTGCCTATTGGCACGGTCATCACCCCGAACATTCCCGAGGCGGAGGCTATAAGCGGACTGACTATAAGAAACAAGGATGATATGGTCAGAGCCGCCGAAAGGATATCGGAAAGCGTCAGGGGCGGCGTGCTGATAAAGGGCGGGCACTTTGAGGATACCGCAGACGACCTGCTTTTGTCTGACGGAAAGCTTAATTGGTTTACCTCCGAAAGGATAGATAATCCGAATACGCATGGTACCGGCTGTACACTTTCGTCAGCCATTGCCTGCAATCTTGCCGCCGGATTTTCTCTCGAAGAGAGCATAGTACGAGCCAAGGACTATATCACCGGCGCTTTGAAGGCTGGGCTAGATTTGGGCAAGGGCCGCGGCCCGCTCGACCACACATATAAAATCTAGGGGGTATCCAATACCCCCTAGATACGAGCCTTACGGCTCGATACCCCCGGTCGCGCACGATTTGCGCGGGCTGTGGTATTTTTCCGAGAAGTGAATTCCCAGAAAAATAGGTTTAAATTTTCCCTGCGAGGGAGTTTAATAATTCGGGGCTGCTTCGATAAGAAGCAGCCCCGTAATTCTTTATTATTTACCTGGATTATTCTTTTTATATTCGGCGTCCATTTCAAGAAGGGTCTGATTCGCGAGATCAAACTGCTCGGTTTCAACATACTTATCGACAAGAGAGCTCTGAACAAGGTCGGAATACTTCCCGCGGTTCTTGTCCTTGATTATCACCAGCTTGAGAAGTATGGGCGTGATAATGGTGGTTACCACAACCATAATTACTATAGGCCCATAGAAAACATTGTTCATTAGACCAAGGGAGTTTCCACGGTTCGCGACTATCAGAGCAACCTCGCCTCTTGAAATCATTCCAATACCGATTTGCAGAGACTCATTTTTCGGATAGCCGCAAAGCCTTGCTCCGGCACCGCAGCCCACGACCTTTGAAACAACGGCAATGAGCAGAAGCAAAACGGTAAATAAGATTATATCGCCGGACATATGGGGGAGGTGAATCTCAATACCTATACTTGCGAAGAAAACAGGTGAAAGCAGCAGATACGACAAGGTATCAAAACGCGAGGCTATATACTTTGTTCTTTGCGTATTGCAAATTATAAGGCCTGCAAAGTAAGCGCCGGTTATATCGGCAACCCCGAAAAACTCTTCCGAGCAGAAGGAAAGAACAAGGCAAAATACAAATGCAATAATCACAAAGCGGCGCATGTCCTTATTATATTTGTTGCTGTAAGCGGTGAAAAACTTATAGAACAAAAATCCTGCTACGGCGATAAAGACAAAGAACAGCAGTATTTTAACAAGTACAACATAGATGTTGACGCTTTTATCAGCAAAGCTGGTTATGACGGTGAGAGCGATAATGCCCAAAATGTCATCGATAAGAGCCGCCCCCAGAATTGCGCTTCCCATTCGAGTATCAAGCTTGCCGAGCTCCTTAAGCGTTTCGACTGAGATGCTGACAGAGGTGGCAGTGAGAATCACGCCGATAAAAATGTTCTGCAAAAGCTTCGTACCCTGAACCGCTTCGCCGGTGTTGAAGAAGTAAGCAACTGCAACGCCTCCGACCAGCGGAAATAAAACGCCAATAATTGCGATTACAAACGAGGCTTTTCCGGCCTTCTTCAGCTCTACAAAGTCCGTTTCAAGACCTGCGGTGAACATCAGTATAATAACGCCGAGCTCGGAAATCTTTTTTATAAAATCCGTTTCCTGCAAGATGTTTAAGGCGGCGGGGCCGAGAATAAGGCCGGCGATAAGAGCACCGACGACCTGCGGCATTTTAAGCCACCTTGAGAGGAGCCCCAATAATTTTGTGCTGAGCAGGATTAACGCAATATCCAGTAGAAACTTATAAGAAGTCATGATACATCTCCATAGCAATTAATAATTCGTTCATATATTTAAGTATAGAACTATCTGCTATGAAAAACAATGCATTATATTTAGTAATATTGCTTTAAAAAATGGCAATGAATTGTGATAAATTACAAATCATTGCCATTTGAAATTGGTAACATGTGAGGCGGAGAATTATCTGCAGGCTGGTTTTTGCTTATTTCGCATTAATCGTCGCCGAATTCAAACCTGAACTCGGCACCCTCGTTTATTTTACTTCTGACGGAAATGCTGATGTTGTGCCGCTCGGCAATCTGCTTCGCTATGGCAAGGCCCAGACCGGAGCCGCTTTTGTTTTCCTCGCTTCTCGCTTTATAAAAGCGGTCGAAGATATAGGGCAGGTCGTTTTCGGGTATGCCGGGTCCGTTATCACGGATTGATACTGCGCTGCCGTCAAACGAAACCGTTACGGCGGCTCCCTTCGGGGAGAATTTTACGGCGTTGTCGAGAATTATGAGAAACATCTGGCGAAGGCGTCCGTAATCTCCGCATAAGTCGAGGGAGTGGCCTTCATAGTTTTCAATTATTGCAATTTCCTTTTTTACCGCCATTTGTCCTGCGCTTCTTACTGCGTCGCTGAGCACATCCGTAATGCTCAGCTTCTGAGTCTCAATCTTAAAGTCAGTGTTCTGGAGTCTGGACAAATCCAAAAGGTCACTGACCAGCCTTTGGAGATATATCGTCTCATTAAGCATATTTCTGTGGTAGCTTTCCACCTGCACAGCTTCGGTAACTACCCCGTCGCATATTGCCTCCAGGGAGCCGCGAAGAACAGTAACGGGTGTTTTCAGCTCGTGAGATACGTTGGCGACGAACTCTCGGCGCAGGTTTTCAAGCTTTTCACTTTCCCTCCGCGCTTCGTCAAGCCTTACGCTAAGAACATCTATAGCTGATGCGAGCTCTCCGATTTCATCGTTTTGCCGCACCTCGGTCTTGGTTTTGTAATCTCCGTCAGCAAGCGAAATTGCCGATCTTTTCATTTTGTTAAGGGGCTTAGTAAAAGAGAGCGAGAGAAAGAGGGAGAGGACAAGCGAGAGAATAAGGGCGGCAAAGATACTAACGGCAAGTATGTTCACACCATGGGCCGTTGCGGCTGTAATTCCATCAACCGGGGAGTGCAGCAGCAGAGCGCCGACAATCTGACCGCCCGATCTTATCGGCGTACCGACGGTGAGAGTCGGAGCCTTGATAAGGTCGCTGAAGCCCTCGCTGAAGGTCGTGCTGCCGCTAAACACATTTTTTACGACGGTTTCCGCGTCCTTGGGAAGCTCGGCGTAATTATAGCTAGTGCCGGACTGCCCGCTGGTGATAAGCTGCAGGTTTTCATCCACTATCCACACATCCGACATCGCGACATCGTCGATAAAGCGAAGATAAGCGCCGTAAGAGCCGCCCGCTTCCCCATACATGCCCTTATATTGTCCGGGAACCGAGGAGCCGATGTGCAGACCGGATAAGCTCTCTGCGATTGTTACGGCTCGCTTTTCAAGCTCAGTCTTGGCGTTGTTTATTGTGTAGCTGCGAAAAAGAGAAACAAACACAAGGCCGATAACCACGGAAAAAAGCAGAACAGCGGCAGAGAAGTACAGCATAAGCCTGAAGGCTATTTTATTTTTCATCGTTTTTTACCTCAAACTTATAGCCGACGCCCCAGATGGTTCGGATTTCCCAGCCACTGTGAGGATATTCGTCAAGCTTGGAGCGCAGGCGCTTTATATGAGAATCAACTGTGCGGTTGTCCCCGAAGTAATCATAGCCCCAGAGACTGCTCAAAAGATTATCGCGGGAGAAAACCTTGTTTTTGTTGGTTGCGAGCGTCCAGAGTATTTCAAGCTCCTTTTTTGTAAGCGGGATTTCGTTATCGTCAACGGTGACTATGTAGTCGTCTAGGCTGACGGTAAGATTCATAAACGAAAAGACCTGTTTTTTTCGGTCCTCCGTTTGAACTCTCCGCAGTATTGCCCTAACTCTCGCCATGACCTCGCCCGGAGAAAAGGGCTTAACTATATAGTCGTCAGCCCCTATGTCGAGACCCATGATTTTTTCAAAATCCTCACCCCTCGCGGTTATCATAATCACCGGAATATTAGAGGTCCTTCGGATTTCACGGCAAACCTCGAAGCCGTCCATCTTCGGCATCATGACATCCAGAAGTACAATATCGGGCTGAATCTTTTTGAAAAGCTCAAGCGCCTCCTGCCCGTCAAACGCGACCTTTGGCGCGTAGCCCTCCTTTTTGGCGTATTCCTCAAGTATAGATGTGATCTGACGGTTGTCGTCTGCAATAAGAATGGTAGGCATTTTTTCCACCCCGCAAATAGAAGTTTTTTGGCAGCTATATATGATTGATTTTATTATACAACAATATAGAATAAATATATGGCAAAAGTATGTTTTTTTCGACACAAAATCAGAAAATAAAAGACACACTTTTGCCATTATTATATAGGATAGTATAACTGCGCAAACAGTTATACTATTGCGCATGTCGCCTCTACGAGGCGACGCGCTATAATTAAAAAGCCACGGTGCGGGACGCACCGATGGCAAATAATATCATGATTAAAAATCATGATATTATAATCACAAAAAAGATTGGAGGGTTTATTCAAAATGAAAAAAAGCAAA
>CAYQMY010000132.1:0-6286 GCA_964418735.1 uncultured Oscillospiraceae bacterium
GAACGAGAAAAGCACACCTGGTTGGTGTGCTTCACCCGGCAAAAGTATAGTAGCAATAAAAAGTCAAGCTTTAATTTGTTAAAAGAGGGAACTGAAATTTAGGTACAACAAAATGGCCACCGCCGAAGCGTTGACCTAAATTGGGCAAAAAATGCGCTACCGAGAAAGGCCAGTTGAATCCAGATCCACAGGCTCGTTCATGGCGTCGAGGTATTCCTTGACTCTTCCGTAGTAAATCCGCAGAAACTTGTTGCAGCTGGCGGTCATGTAGACATAGTACGGCTTTCCCTCTGCACGTTTCTTGTTCAAAAATTGAAATACTGGGTCGTCTGGTGGAGAATTTTGCAATAGTACCGTCATCACCACAAAGAGCGTTTTTCTTAGCTCCGGTGAGCCTCGCTTCGAGGAGCGAGTGCTTGTGGCCTCATATGTACCGGACTGGTTTGCACCGGGGTCCACCCCTGCAAAAGCGGTCAGAGATCCCTTGTGGGCAAACCGGCGCACATCTCCGATCTCGGCCATGAGCTGCGGTCCTAGAGAATTACCCACACCGTACAAGCTCATCACAACATGGTATTCAGGAAGCAGCTCTGCAAGCCGATTCATCTCAGCACGCAACACCTCAACTGTCTTCGAAACTGTGTTGAGTTGGGTAATGGCTTCCTGCACCATCACTTCAGACATTGAATTTTTAGGAAGCATAGCAATCCGTTCTTTAGATTCTGCATAGATTTTAGCGGCCTTAGCAGTGTTGAAGTTATATCCGTGCCGCTTGCACCACTTGCGATAACGCTCGGAAAACGCGTTCTGGCTTATACTACGCACGCAATCCACATGCCAAAAGGACGCAGCAAAATCCACCCACTTTTGGCTTCCGTCCGCGCGGACAGGGCTGTCAAAGAGGGCGTTGACACCGGGATAGGTCTGGTCAAGCATCGCAATGAGATTGTTCTTGAAAGCAACCTTGTTCTTAGTATACAGACCATACTGTCGGTTCATGGTTTTTAGTTGGTAACGAATTGTATCCATTGAAGTATGTTCTCGCAGGTCAACCCAATTGTCAAGACCGTACCGAGCAATTTTCAAGGAATCCGCCTTGTCAGTCTTGACCTTGCGTAGAGAATTGTTTCCGTATTCCTTGATTAGCAAAGGATTGACCGCACTCACGAAAATACCAGCATCGTGGAGCATCTGGGCAACAGGCTCATAATATCGCCCGGTGTGTTCCAAAATCACTCTAGTTTCACCGTCCAGACTTTTTAACTGCTTTGCCAGCTCACTGAGTTCACTGGAGGTGTGGCGCACCTCGTAGGGCTTTACCACCAATTCGCCAAAGGGACGAATTACCGATACCATGCTTTTCCCTTTTGAAACATCAATTCCGACTGCGTTCATAACCCACGCTCCCATTACAGATTTACAATTGGCGAACCATCCTTTTCTTACTGCCGATTCTATCTGTTTGATGACACGAACGCACCGGACGGCGGCTCTACCTGCACAAATCGAACGCTGCGAACAAGAGGATGGCTGACTGACTTTTCTACGGACGCAAAGTCCTTGGAGATTTTCGTCAGACCCATTGTCCTCTCATTCTAACAGCTTAGGCAACAAGATGGAAAAAGACATGGCTGGGTGCCATGTCCTTAACCAAATATATAGTAACAGGAGATTTAAGTACATTTTTCTCGCCGCTTAAGCGGCAACCGAAAAATATGCACATTATGACCGTTCCTTTTTTATGGTCGTTTTGTGCCTTTAGAAAGGAATGGTCATAGTTATGGGACTGTTTGGAAAGAAAAAGGAAGAAGAGAAACCCTGCTGCTGTGGTGGTAACTGCGACGCGGAGAGCATGGCGAAGGCAGAGGGCGCGAAAACTGAGGGCGCAAGCGTAAAGGTTCTCGGCAGCGGCTGTGCGAAATGTAATCAGCTCGAAGCGGCAACAAAAGCGGCGCTTCAGGAGCTTGGAATGGATACGACCATTGACCACATAACCGATTTTGCACAGATAGCGGCCTACGGCGTGATGACAACTCCCGCACTTGTCGTGGATGGAAAAGTGGTTTCTTACGGCAAGGCTCTTAAAACCGAGGAGGTCGTGAAGATTCTTCAAAAGGTCAGATAGGAGGGCTTGTATGGAGAAAAGCAAAAGCACCGGTATCGGATTTTTTGAAAAGTATCTTACGCTGTGGGTCGTTCTCTGTATGCTCGTCGGAGTGCTTATCGGCAAATTTATTCCTGCTGTTCCGGATTTTCTCGGGCGCTTTGAGTATGCCAATGTTTCGATACCCATTGCAATACTCATTTGGCTAATGATTTATCCCATGATGCTGAAGGTTGACTTTCAGAGCATTAAAAACGTCGGTAAAAATCCTAAGGGCCTATTTGTAACCTGGGTAACCAACTGGCTGATTAAGCCCTTCACTATGTTCGGCATCGCGTGGCTGTTTTTCTTTGTGATTTTTAAAACGCTGATACCGGAGGACTTGGCGCGTAGCTATCTGTCCGGTGCTGTTCTGCTGGGGGCGGCCCCTTGCACCGCTATGGTGTTTGTATGGAGTCATCTGACAAAGGGCAACGCCGCCTATACAGTTGTACAGGTCGCAACCAACGATCTTATTATTCTGGTCGCGTTTACCCCGATTGTTGCGTTTCTGCTTGGCGTCGGCGGAGTTTCGATTCCGTGGGATACGCTGATTCTGTCCGTAGTTTTATTCGTGGTCATTCCTCTGGCAGGCGGTGTACTTACTCGCAACGTTGTTGTCAAGAAAAGCGGGCTTGAGTACTTTGAGAAGAGCTTTATTCCGAAGTTCGGAAACATCACGATTACCGGTTTGCTGCTTACTCTTGTGATTATTTTCTCCTTTCAGGGAGATGTAATTCTCAATAACCCCCTGCACATCGTTCTAATAGCAATACCGCTAATAATTCAGACATTCCTTATTTTCTTCATCGCTTATCTTGCAAGTAAGGCGCTTAAGCTGCCGCATAACATCGCCGCACCTGCCGGGATGATTGGCGCTTCAAATTTCTTTGAGCTTGCTGTTGCTGTGGCAATTGCGCTTTTCGGAACACAAAGCCCAGCCGCACTTGCGACCATAGTAGGCGTGCTGACGGAGGTGCCTGTAATGCTTATCCTTGTAAAAATCGCGAACAATACGAAAGGTTGGTTTAAGCAATGAATAAACCAAAAGTAGCCTTTATCTGCGTGCACAACTCCTGCCGCAGTCAGATTGCCGAAGCGCTGGGTAAGCACCTTGCTGCCGAAATCTTTGAAAGCTATTCCGCGGGGACGGAGCTAAAAGACCGCATCAACCCTGATGCGGTCCGGCTTATGAAGCAGTTATACGCAGTTGATATGGAGTTAACCCAACGCCCCAAGCTTCTGGCTGAAGTCCCGCCTGTAGACATAGTTGTAACAATGGGCTGCAATGTGGAGTGTCCGTATCTGCCCTGCAAGCGCCGCGAGGATTGGGGGCTTGATGATCCAAGCGGAAAAAGCGATGAGGTTTTTGTTGAGGTTATTAATAAAATAGAAAGTAAGATTAAGGAGCTCGCGGCTTCGCTGAGAGATGATTCAAACTAAAGTATAAAGCGTGAAAACAAAGGCCAAAAGAGAGCCTATAAGGTCCGAAATCAAGTCGAAGTTTGTATCTCTTAAGCCCTTCTGCATTTTTTCCTTGTTCTTGGAATCATTGATAAACTCTGCGATTTCTCCGAAAACACCGGAAAACACACCGAGAAGAAATGTGTAGAAGGCCCTGAAAGCCACCGAGCCGCCGTAGTCAAATATATTTGAGAAGAGATAGTAGAGAAAGATTGCAAATGAAAACGAGCCCCATATATGCTCTATGCGGTCAAACTTCTTTGTCTTTTTATAAAGATTGAGATAATAGCCCAAAAACGAATCGGCAAGAATCATTATCAGAACGAAAACATATGCGAAATCAGGAATAGTAAAACCGAAAAAACGGTCGGCAATAAAAATCAGCCAGACAAACACCAAAAGGGTCATGGCTGATTTTAATGCCGTCTTTTGCTTTCTGCGGGCGAAATTGCTAATAAGGAAAAGCTCAATTGCGCTGAAAAATAATAAATATAAAAAGATAAGCCACTGCATTTACTACCTCTGTCTTGATGTTCTTCGCTTTACCACGTTTACGATTAACAGTAAGATAATTGCGCCGATTGTCGCGACAATAAGGCTGTAAAGATTAAAGCCGGTGATGCCGTAACCGCCGACTAGGCTCATGACAAGACCGCCGACAAAGCCGCCGACGATACCAACTAGAATGTTCATTCCAGCGCCCATTCGCTTATCGTTGCCGGTGATGATGCTTGCAATCCATCCGGCGGCAGCGCCGATGATAAGCCATCCGATAATACCCATTCTTTTCACCTCCGTGTAATTAGTATCTGTTGTTATTTCAAAATTATAACTGGTGTGCATATCTCTGTTCTGAATAGTATTAGTCGTATTGCTAAAAATAATTACAAAACTGGCTAATACAAAAAAGGAGATATGAAATGAATCCGTTTGAACAAAAACCTATAAGGATGGAAGACGGCATTATGGATTGGGCAACCTTATACCCAACTCCGTATAACAAGCAGACAGTAGACCCTTATACGAAAATCCGCATTATTTTGATGAACGGCATTGAGGTAGAGTCCGCGATGTTTAAGCATCAGTTTCATCGCAATTGCAGGAATAACGATCTGCGCAGGGAGCTTGCGCTGTCTCGCTATGAAGAGCAGCAGCATCAAAAGCGCATCAACTGGCTTAAGCCGATTGACGAGACTCAACTTGAAACAACGATAGGCTATGAACACGTTGCGGTTGACCTGACAGCATGGCTTGCGCAAAATGAACCAAACCCATATGTTAAGCAGGCGCTTGATTTTGCGCTGCTTGAGGATTTTGACCATTTGTATCGCTATTCAAATCTGCTTGACCTCGATTCTCAGATACCAGCGGAGAAGCTGGTGAAAAGCTGTTGAGATAACTCCGGGACGCCCAACGATAGCGGAGCACCGTTTCCCGTTTGATTCTGTAAAAAATCCCGTTGACTTTAAATCGGCCGATATCCGAACCAAGCTCAATACTCTAATTATCACCTCGGGCGAGCAGCAGACAATGAACTTCTATATGAACCTCGGCAACACTTATCAAAACGATTTGGGACGTCAGCTTTATCTTGAGATAGCACAAATTGAGGAAGAGCATGTCACACATTACGGCTCGCTTCTTGATCCCAACGCGACTTGGCTTGAGAATCTATTGCTACACGAATATATGGAGTGCTATCTTTACTATTCCTTCTATCAGGACGAGCTTGACGCGAATGTGAAATCCGTTTGGGAAATGCACCTGCAGCATGAAATAGCGCACCTGCACAAGGCGGCGGATTTGCTGAGGCAGTACGAAAATAAGGATTGGCAGCAGGTAATCCCAGGCGGCGCTTTCCCGAGGCTGCTGCAGTTCCACGATACCAGAGATTATGTCCGTCAAGTGCTCGGACAGCAAATTATGCTCACATCAGATAGGGAAAACTACAAGTCCGTATCGGAGCTTCCCCAGAATCATGAGTTTTTCTTCTTTCAAAACCGCATGAACCATGATGTAAATGCTATCGCAAGCCATAATGTCATTGCCCAGCATCAGCAGAAGTTTAACGTTGATTACCGCGCGGAAGCCCAGACAAATGCTGTTAGGGAGCTAACCGACAGAACAAAGGATAATACCGATATTGCGCGAAAAGCAGTAGCTACACGTTCGTAATACAAGAAAAACGCTGTACTCGGCAAAAGAGTTGAGTACAGCGTTTTTGTCAAATACAATATAGCGTGATACAAAATTAGCTGTTGACAAATTGATTCTATAATTGTAGAATGTTATTAAACACTACATTTGTAGAGGGTGTTTATATGAACCATTTTATACGCAGACTTCCGGATGCTGAGCTTGAGGTAATGCAGGCGGTATGGGACTGCGAGGCGCCTGTTTCGCGCTCCGACATAGAAAATGTACTAAATAAGACACGGCCTATGGCTGTGACGACAATACTGACACTGCTTTCGCGTTTGGTGGAAAGGGACTTTTTAACGATTGAAAGAAGCGGCAGGAGCAACTGCTATACCCCTGTAATCTCAAAGCAGGATTATCTCGCCGCGCAAAGTAAAAGCTTTCTGGATAAGCTTTGCGGGGGAGATATCCGCGCTTTCGCAACTGCTCTTTGCGACAGCGGGCTGAGCCGCGAGGATATTGAGGAGCTGCGCCGGCTTC